>JAIEPD010000034.1 GCA_019749935.1 Alphaproteobacteria bacterium | reverse complement strand
TATTTTAATGTAGCAAGAAAATGCGGGGGGCGCTACATCCACGGGGCTAGCCCCGTGGTTTTATGCGCTATATAAAACTTCAGCCTGAGAGGATATATTAAAAAGCAAGGATTGAAATTCATCTCCAAACTTTCGAAGAAAATCATCTTTGGCCTTTATTGAAGAATTCGAAAATAAAACCATTCTTTTCCTAAAAAGATAAAGCAAAAACACACAGAAAATTGCCATCCCTGCAATCTCCAAGACTCTAGGCAAAACAAGAGCATAAAAATCCTTAGTGACCAACTCTTTATTGTACCCGACCATAACGGTGTAGGGGTAATTTTGCATTTTGCGATAGGCATAGTACTCAACGTCTTGATGATGAATTGCTCTTTCAAAAGTAAATTCTTCCTCTGTGAAAGGGTCTTTATTGCCAAATAGATCTTTATAAAAGGAACTCTTAGGATTGAACCCATGACCATCGGACTGCAGAATAATATTGAAATTCCTATCTAATATGACAAAGCTGGCTTTATCAATTGCTGCAATCCTGATTAATTTTGATGTTAATCCTACTACGCTAAAACCAACAGCAACAACTCCTAAGAACTTGTTTTTTTCATCCACAACACCCGTTCCCGCAGGAATGACCCATAATCCGCTTGGAATCCCTATACCAGGCTTTGAAACTTGCAATCTCCAAGGATGAGTTGGAGCTCTTTGAACATGTTCACGAAAAGACATATTAGGAGGGTCAGGAATCACACCCGTTTGACTATTAACGACTTGATAGCTCTTGTCATTAATCCATTCTATAAAGGTCATCGCGCTTTTAGCCTTGAATTCTGCTTCTGAGACACTCGCCAAAAGATTCGCTATGAATTTTAAATCATTGCTTTTATTATGCCTTGCAACTTGCTTACCGATGTAAACCAACAAACGATTAGTATCATCCAGTATTTCAGAGAATGTCTTATCAATATTGAGAGCTTTTATGGAAAGATCTCTTTGAATTCCTCGTAAATGTGAGGTATAGATTACAACCCATAAGGAAACCGCAACAAGACATGTTATAAACACAACGCTTATGGAAAATAAAAAGAAATCACGTGTTGGTAATTGATTTTTTGAGGGAAGCGTAAAAGCTTTTCTAAATAACCTCATTATAAATCCTTTATATTAAAACCATCCAACAAAACCCAAAAATGCGTTATAATTAGCATAATATTCTGTAAAAATAGTGCGTAAAGAGAAAAATCAAACAGATATTCATCTTGACATTTTTCATAGACCATTTAGATAAATATGACAACCCTATCTATTTAGATAGGGGTTACATTAAAAGTATTTTTTGTTACATATAGTTACGGATGTTTAATTTACAATTTATTAAGGTAAAAAAATGGTATCTGCTTCCATCGCTGTAAAATTAAAAGAAATTATGGAAGAAAAAAACATTACTGCCAATGCGCTTGAAAAAAGATCAGGAGTTAAAGTCAGTTCAGTCCAAAATATTATCTATGGTCGCTCTAAAAACCCAGGCATTGATACGGTAAAAGCCATCGCTAAGGCTTTGGGATGTACGCTTTATGACTTATTAGACCCAGCAGATGAGAGTTCTCAACACAGCCACATACAGAACCCGTCAGACCAGGAATGGGATATATCCCTTTTTATTGACGCCCTGAAAGCTATTGAAACAATGATGAAACAAAAGAATATCAAGCCATCTTACAAAACAGTTCTCACCTTTGCGAATGAGATTTATTCTTATTCACAAGTATCAAACAAAAAAACAGTTGATTACGATTTCACACGTTGGCTTTTTGAAAAACACACAGAAAAGTAATCACTCACCCACCAATTCCTTATAAGCACTTTCATCCATCAATTTATCCATCTCGGACAGGTTTGAAGGACGAAGCTTTAAAAACCAACCCTTACTCTCAGCCTCTGAATTAATAAGCCCTGGCGTATTTTGAAGGGCGCTGTTTATCTCTACAACTTGTCCGCTGATTGGCGAATAAACTTCACTAGCGGCCTTTACAGATTCAACCACCGCAGCTTCCTCACCTTGTGCTAAATTCTTACCAATGGTTGGAAGGTCGACATAAACAACGTCCCCTAGTTGATGCTGAGCATGATCCGTAATTCCCACAATAACGACATCATTTTCAAAAAGAACCCATTCATGTTGATCTGTGTATTTTTTCATAAATTTATCCTCGATAATAATTCTGTTTGAGAAATGGCATTTTTGTAACCACGAAAGGATATTTTTGTCCCCTCACTTCTACTTCTAAAGCCGTATCTAAGCGTGCTAATGATGTAGGGACATAACCCATTGCTATGGGATAGCCTAGACTCGGGCTTGGAATACCACTTGTTACATTGCCAATCTTTTCCCCTCGATCATATATAGCTGCACCTTCTCTCGCAATAGTCTTTGAAAGACCTTTAAGGCCAACCCTCTTCATTTCTGTTCCTTGGCTTAATTCGTTCAAGATCTTTTCATCCTCTACGAAATCACCTTCTTTTCTTCGGCGCTGTCCTATGGACCACGTTAAGCTGGCAGAAGCTGGTGTTTGAGTTACATCCATATCATGTCCATAAAGGCATAAGCCAGCTTCCAGACGGAGTGAATCCCTAGCTCCAATACCTATGGGTAAAACAACTGGATTGGCACATAATGCATCTACAATATTCACTGCAATTTCTGAGGGCACCATTAATTCAAAACCGTCTTCGCCGGTGTAACCACTGCAACTGGTCCAAACTTCTTTATCCAGGATGTGAAAAGTTGATGTCGTCATAAATGTTAACTCGGATGCTTTTGGGCATAAAGATTGCATCACACTTCGTGCCTTTGGGCCTTGCAAAGCTAAAAGGGCTATATTCTCTAACATCTCGCATTTTAAAAAACGCTTTAGATAGTCAAAGTCTTGATATTTACAACCTGCATTCACAACCAAGAGAAAATAACTCTCAAAGCGGCTAATGATTAAATCATCCATAATATAGCCATCTTCACTCAGCAAAAGTCCATACTTCATCTGCCCAACAAGCATTTCTTTGATATCAACGGGAATGATTCTTTCTAAGACCCAAATGTGTTCAGGGTCATCTTCAACCTTAATCACCCCCATATGCGACACATCGAACAACCCTGCATCTTTTCGAACATGATGATGTTCAGTGATAATTCCATCCGGATATTGCAAAGGCATCTCGTATCCTGCAAAAGGGACCATCTTAGCCCCTTTTTGAAGATGCCATTTGTATAAAGGAGTTGTATTAAGGGTTTCCAAAACAGCAGAGGAAGAAGTCATAAAAAACCTAAAATTTAGGGAATCATTTAAGCTATCTTAGGATGGAGTTTAAATAAGGATCAAGCCTGTTTAGAGCTTCTTTCATCAAATAAAAAGGGATCCAACCCACGCCCAGAGAAATTTATTATATTCTGTTAACAGCAATCCAAACTGTTTAGGGGGCCATTGAATCGGCTCATCAACAGGATGAGGAATGATTGTAACGCCTGGAAGGCCTCTCGAAAATTCAATCATGCTGCGCCAAATGTGATAGTTTGCCGTTACTAAGCGTATCGATTTCACATCTTCTTGCTTTGCCCACATAGCCGTTTCACTGGCATTTTGAACCGTATTTTGGGCGTTATAACCAAGATGTGTCTGCGGAAGGTTGAGTTGATCTGGCTTTATCTTTTGCAATTCGATCAGTTCAGGCATTTTGACTTTTGGGTTAACACCAGAGATAAATAATTTTTTAGCGAGACCCTTTTGCATTAGGGTAAATCCGTATTGAACCCTTCCCTTACTGCCCGTTAAAACAACAATTGCATCGGTATTTGTTATGGTATCTTTTGGCTGCGTTGGTAATAGGGTAAAAAACAAAACAAAACCAAGCCCCCAGGATCCAAGCCCACTTAAAAATGCAATGATGAAAAGGCGAAATCTTATCATCGATCCATACGCGCTAGCGTCCTTAACACCGTAAACCTTGAAACAATCATACTGAAGATAGACACAATAAATGGCAAAACAAAAATTGCGCCGACAACCTCTGGGGATGGCATGTCTTTAAAAATTTCAGGAATCCCCAAATACTGCGCTAACCAATTTAAAAAATACAAAATTGGTAGAGCAAAAAGAATCCCAATCACCCCGCCTCGAAAACAAGCTTTAAAAGCTTGAGATTGGAACTGAGACGCTACATAAGAATTTTTTGCCCCCATTAATCTTAAGATATCAATGTTCTCTCTATGAGCTGCTAAAGAAGATTTTGTAATTAAGCTGATCACAATAAAAATAGTACCCAAAATAAATCCAACAATGGCATATGACAAAGTTTTGATGGCATGACCTAAGACAGTCAGCATTTGTTGCCATCTTGTATGAACTTCGAATCGAATCCCACCTGAGATATTTTTGAGATATTGTTTTATACCCTCAAAATCGATTGCCACATTGGGATCAATATCCAAATCAATCAAAACTGGCATTTGTAAGTCTTTAAGCAGATCTGTTTGTCCAACCCATGGCTGCAGGAGCGCAAGTAATCTCTCACTTTCAACAATTTCAGCTCTCAAGACTCCAGGAATATTACGAACAAAGCTTAAAACTTGTTGAACCGGAGCGGATGATCTGGTCGTTTCTGTTGATATCTTTTCTGAAGCTTCTGGTTTTGATGCATCTGAAAAAGACGTTTCAGAAAAGGGAATTTCAATTGTGATTTTATTATTAAGTCCACCATGCCAGCGAAGAAGAGTCCCGCCAATAGAAGAAGCACAAGCAAAAACCAACAACAAAAGTAGAATCAAAAGACCAATAATCCAGGGCAGATACTGCCTTCCTGCTTCTTGGGTCATGGGGATATCTTGAATTCCTTTTTTGAAAAATAGAACCATAAACTTTTGTCCTCAGATGATCAGATTATTAATATACCCTTCGGCTTTCAAGATACCTGTTCAAAAAACATCGAAACCTGCGGTACGAGTTTATTCTATATACACTTGCGCTCCTCGGTTCTTGTTTTTCTGCAGGTCTCTTGAAATTCATTGGGTATACTCATTTTTACGATATGAAGTCGGCACAGACGGTTTATTCACCGTGATTTGCCCTTGATATAATTGTAATTCTGGATAAGGGAAATTAGAAACAATCCCACGATCATGCGTTGCCAGAATAATGGTTGTGCCAATTTTATTTAATTCTTCAAATAACAACATTAATTTGTATGCAGCCGCATCATCCACATTTCCAGTAGGCTCATCCGCCAGCAAAAGAAGAGGACGCGTGATCACGGCTCTTGCAATGCCAACACGTTGTTTTTGCCCATCAGACAAGGTCTCTGGAAAATGATTCATAAAATCACCAAGCCCCACCCAATGCAATAATTCCTTGGCAAATCCACGGGATTTTTTCGTATCAACTCCTGTAATCTTCATGGCCAAAGCCACATTATCCAAGGCTGTCATGTGTTTTAGTAAGCGGCAGTCTTGAAACACAAGCCCCATTTTTTGACGAAAAACGGGAAGTTCCGCTGATGTTAGGTTTGCAACATTCTTTCCAAAAACATGGATTGTGCCTTCAGAAGGATTTACCCCTCTGTAAATTAATTTAAGAAGAGAGCTTTTCCCAACGCCGCTAGGGCCTGTTAGAAAGTAAAATGAACCTGCAAAGAAGGAATAATTGAGATTATAGAATACCGGACTTCCTTCTGGATAATAGAGCCCTACTTGTTCAAACCTTACAATCTCTACACTATTGCGACGTTGAAATGCCAAAATAACCCCATATTGCCGATTTTTTCGATTTAGAGTTAGTCTAGTCTAAATTGCCTGCCTAAATCAATTTTCTTGTATGGAAATGCTCAGCACCCGATAAATTCTCAAACCTTGTAATATTGTCATCCCGGAACCTAGTCGAACTGCGGCTCTGCTGCACTGTGAGATTTGGTATCCGGGATCTTATGACGTCAGGTAACAAACTTATAAAGATCCCGGATAAGTGATTCGTAAGCCAAGCAAAGCTTGAACTCACCTGCCTTCCCGGATGACAAGTTTATAAATTTTGAAAATTCTGTCAGGTAGTAAGTACCGGCCTCACTTTTCTATTGACTTTTATCGGTTGAGATTTTAACTTCAACAAATCAGTCCCCATCGTCTAGAGGCCTAGGACATCGCCCTTTCAAGGCGGCAGCACGGGTTCGAATCCCGTTGGGGACGCCATTTCAAATTTTTAATTTAATTCACAGCCTAAAAATGCAAAAAATCACCATACCCGAATGAATGTGATGATTTTTTTAAAAGATATTTTTTATAAATATCTCTTAGTTAGCCCTGCATAGACCTTGGTTACCTGCAGAAAACCACTTACAGTGCGGTTTATTATTTACCTTCACTGCCTCACAGTCATCTTTGCTTTGAAGTTTCTGACAATTAGGGACGCACTTACCGTTCCAAGAACATCCTCTGTTAGCCGCATGTCCACATGGACCCGGATTAGTCTCTTTCGCACACGCACCTGGTAGATCTTTAGCGGCCATGGACCATCCACTACCCACAAGACTAAATCCAACTGCTAATAATGCCACTGCTTTTAAAATTTTCATTTTTTTATACCCTCAAGAAAACCTACAAATTATTGACTATACTAAAAAATATAACATGCAATTCCTTAACAAACTGTTAAGCCGGTATTCTAAAAAAATAGATTAATAATCTTCTACATTTATGCCCATTTGTCCTAGATAGATTCGGGTATATGCTTCAAGCCTAGCTTGATTTGCTGGCGTTAAAGGGGAATTGCCTTTGGCTGAATTCCAACTCGATCCAATCCATGTTTTAAGCGATCCCCCGTGATCCGCTTCATCGACAAGCCTGCTATTAAATCTAACTATTTCATTTTCTGTTAAGAGATCTGAAATATTAGGTAAATCTTGAGTCCCCAGTGATGATGATAACTGCATACCAGCGGATAAATCTTCTAGCGCTACATGTTCTGGTGGCATAACAAAACCCACACCACGAGGTGGTAGAGGTGAAACTGGGTATCGCACAGAAGCATCATAATACTTACGAATTAATTTTTGTATCGTTGAAAAATTCATTCTAGGCGCTAAGGCTATATCATCATCCAATGTGGCAAGGGCATCTAAAAATTCTTTATTTTGCTGAGAACCATCTTTTAAAAAATTTAATACACGGCTGGTGCTAAGATTTGCCCTTATAGCCTGAACATATCCTATTAATGGTGAACCTAGCAATCTGTGTTGCGTATAGTAAAAGAAATCATTAACTAGACTTTCAATTTCATTTAAATCTGGCTCAGCACTTACATTATCACCATGATTGTCTCTAATTTTTTCTATAGCGTCAATCAGACTTTGTTTAATTTGCGGGATCAAAGCATTTAAGGCGACATAATTGTCTGGATGAACAACAAGAGCAGCACGTAAACCATTAATAATTAGAGGGTATTGATTAGGATCAATAGATGCCACAGACATTAAATCTTGATAAACACCATGAATAAATTTTTGGACAGATGCGTTAGCATTAAATGCTTTTTTTATTGTTGCAATTAAACGCTCAAAGTAGTCGTAATATGTTTCACCTTTTAAAATTCCATAAACATTAGAATTAAACTCAACTTTCACAGTGCGCTCCCGACGTATGCGCTGTATTTCTTGACGAAGCGTATCATCATTAATTTCAGCCCTCAGAGTTCTTAAATTAGCATAGGCAACAAGCTGATCGCTTAAATCCGCTTCTCGTTGAGCTTTTTGCGCAGCGCTTCTCATTCGATTATCATAAGAACCTGTTCTTGTGAGATTTTCGATGACATCAAAGACCCAAATGCCACAGGACTGGTTACTGACTTGGTTTCCAAGTTGGATCGTTCTTGTTGTAATGCTGTCTTCTTGCAGTCCATTAGCCCTGGCAAACATTCGTTTCAAGACCGTAATCCTTTCATCGTCGTAAGGCTTAGATGATGCACCTCCTGAGTTCCATGTGATTATCTCATATTGATTATTAGATTGTTTTGAAACCGACACTGTGACCCAGTGTCCTACTGTGAATTGCGCAGCTTTTATCCATATAATTCTTTGATCAGCAACATTTTTTGCAACATGAAAATCATCGTTAAATTTACCGGAAGTTTGCTCTTTAAGTATATTTTCCAAAACAACATGACCTGTTTTCACATCAAAATAGGCATGTATAGGAAGGCCTTGCGCGTGAAGCTTTGGTAAAAGAAAATCTCGCCAATATAAAAAGAAATCTATAAAACTGCCATCGGAAAACTCATAAGCATATCTTTGTTTATCCTCATCAAGACCCTCTATCATTTCTGCTCTTTGAGAAAAAATAGTGGCACTGCTAAGAGGTTTTAAGTTTTTGGTTTTTTGCTGTTCTGCGAATCGTAATACATTTCTATAGCTGTCTTCTGGATTCAAATGAGTCCCAGCAGATTTGCCTTGAGGAAAAGAAGCTGTCCTTAAAGCCGAAGAAGCCTCTGGTACATGACTTGATCCGGAACCAGATAAGATTGAGTTAAAAAATGCATTAAATTTTTGACGAAGCGACCTACACAATTTTTGATAATCTTCGGTATCCATAGAGCCAAGATCAGGCTTTAAATAAGAATCAAAAACTTTTTCTATAGCATCATCAGAAGTTGACCCACTCGTTTTATAATATTGATACGCGGAAGTTAAGTGAGCCAGTTTGGCTTTTTTACTTGTCCCTGTTAGTACAATTTCGGCGTCATTATTAAAAAATTCATAAGCTACAGTGACAGATGCTGCACCTGATAAAACAGCAGCACCTTGATGTTTTTTGAAGGGATTGAATGCATCAGGATTAAATGACTCATGAAAATCATGAATGTTTTTGTAATGCTCCGGGGTTGGTGCTGGAATTGCAGGAATGTAATGTGTAAACGGGATGATTTTATTTCTTATAAATTTAGAAACTTTTTCTTTAAATCCAAGACTCTCTGCTTTTCCAAGTACTTCATTTAAATAAACATCAAAAATCGCATCATACGTATCCCGCATGTCTTCCGAGATTCTTTCCTTTGACAAAAAACCAGCCTCATTCAATTTTTGAAATAAGGTAATCGTTGTGTAAACATTTAAAATATGTATTAGATGCCTTAATTCGCTGGGTTCATCTTTTATAAGGTCACTCCACATATCTCTTTTTGGGTTTTTAACAGCAAGAGCCGCAAGTGCAGGAACAGCATAGTGCAACTCTTCTTGTGATACATTTCGTTTTGAAAAACCGTATTTTTTGCCGTTTACAATTTCAACAAAAGAGTCGCCCCAAGTTCGTTCTAATTGATTTTGAGTGACAAGCTTTCCAACATCACCAGCAATTTCGCCCATAGCGCTGCGAGGGGAATAACGATGCGTTCTTAATGAATCTCTGATCTCTTTACTCCGCGTTTCATCTGCGCTGACTTGTGTAAAAGAGCTAAATAAAATTAGAGAATAAAAAAGATATTTTTGAAAAAACATAACTCTTTTTTTGTAAAATCTCTGCTTATTTATAATAAATAAATATATATAGAATTTATTAACAAAGAGGAAATAGATTTCATCAAGGATCTTTAAACTAAAAAAGTCACCCGCAATTTCATAACAATAAGATTAAAATTTTACTTTACTTTTTAGTAATATTAAAATATAAAATCAATATTTTCATTAATGACAGTTAAGGTTTGGCGTGTTTAAAGGTATAAAATTAGCTCAGATAATTATTATTTTATGGGGATTGACTATAAATTTAGGTCATTGTAGTTCACCTTTAGAAGATTGGAATCCTGATAAAGAAAATAATAAAACAGCAAATATCAGTAGTCCCAGGAGCGTGAGAAACCTGTCTATTGATGAACCAACCATCACTTTGGATCTTGCTTTTAGCAGCCCTTCTACGCGCGTTAGTTATAGCAGTATAAGATCTATTGTGATTTCTTGCTCTAACGGGCAAATCCTTGAAACTAGGGGTTGGTCACCAGGCAAATGGCTCCCTTTTGCAGAGTTTAGAACACGGAAGGAAATGGCCTTGCAAATAAAAGCAACGGACTGTCCAGTTACGTTAACAATTCGCTGTTTGTCTACCATACTTCCAATCAGCGTCATGCGAGAACATTTACACTCAAATCTTACAACGATTCCTCTTAAGGATTATAAACTTTGGAGAGAGGATAGTTTGGTTAGTTTTACCCTTGGACTAAGAGACCTTTTTTATGAAGATGGTTGTCCAAAATACTCTTGCTTGTATTTTCTAAGTTCAGGCCCAGAGCTCAAGGATTTTTGCTATAATATGGAATGAAGAGAGAGCTACTATAAAGTGATGAAGATGGAATATTTGCTTATTCAATATACACTTATCATTCCAGGATTTAGATGAGCAAACGTCTTTAGACGTTTTGTGAATCTTAAGACCCGGAATCTTAGACCCTCTGCTCACCATTGTCATAAGATCCTGGGCATTAACTCTCCTTATGGGCTAAAGCCCATAGTCGACTAAATCCCGGGATGACAAACCTTTTTTGATGTATCAGCTCTGCAAGCAACGCTAGATGCTTTCCAAAAAACTTGCGTGCCGTATTAAACCCCTAGTTCTTATACTTAGAAGCTGACTCTTTCATATGATCCATGCCTTCAGCAAAACGATCTTGCATCTTACCATGCATATCACGATGGGACTTTACAACCACATTTGCAATGCTGGCTGTATGATCAATGGCTTTCGTCATAGCATCTTTAATTTTGCTAGCATGCGTTTCCCATTTGTTTTCAACTTCTGGTTTTTTCACCGACATCATTTCTCTTAAAGCTGAATTCATTTCTTCAAACGTTTGCTTTACATATTGGCTTTGAAGTTGCGCTATGGTTTTAATGACTTCCATTGCCATTTTATTTGCATCATTCATGGCTTCAATATTTTTACGATGATTTTCCATCATAGCTTCTCTATCAACTTTTGGTTTTCTTAAATTTTCAGCAAATGTTTTAAACATCTCAGCTGCTGGGTTTGTATGAGCGTGTGAGGAATGATGGCTCTCTTTATGAGAAGAATGAGTGGAATCCTTAGGCGCTGAATGATGTGAATCTTTACTCTTTGCTTCAGCTTTTTTGGATTTAGTTTCTTTTGCCATTTGTCTTTCCTCAAAAAAATAAAATTTTAATAAAATTATTGAACACTTAATAACTCTTGCAGTCAACAGACAGATTCAAACTGCTGACAAAGGAAGCCTTATTAAAACTCTTAAGCCTCCCAACACGGAACTATGACGCAAATAAATTTGACCCCCATGACTCAAAACGGCATCCCTTGCGATACTTAAGCCCAGTCCAACGCCCCCAATATCCAGGTTTCTTGCCGAATCAAGGCGGTAAAATGGCCTAAATACTTTTTCGCGCTCAGCAATAGGAATGCCAGGCCCATCATCATCAATTGAGATCTGCAAATGGCGTTCCATACCGTGAACACTTATTTCAACTTCCTTTGCGTACCTTTTAGAGTTTAGCAACAAATTAGTTAAGCAACGGTTAAAAAGCCCCTCTTTTAGAGAAATATTTATATCTTTGGGACAATCTAGATGAATTAAGAAATTTTCTGAGCAGAGCTGGTTTTGAATCTTATTCAGCATTTCGAAAAGATTCGTTTTTTTGGTCTCTTCTTCGCCGGCTCCACGGGCATAGGTCAAAAACCCCTCAACCATTTGCTGCATAACAATAACATCTTGTTTTAAAGCCATAAGTTCTTCATTTGATTCAATCATCGCGAGTTGAAGGCGCATACGCGTCAAAGGAGTTCGCAAGTCATGGGAAACCCCTGCCAGCATTTCAAGACGTTCATAAAGTTGACGCTTTAGGCGTTCCCTCATCAACAAAAAAGCTAAACCCGCTTTACGCACCTCTGTTGCGCCTTCGGGCTTGAAATGAACGCTCTCCCCGCCCCTGCCAAACTTGTCAGCAGCCTCTGCTAAACGCCGGATGGGCCTAATCTGGTTTCTCATAAACAAGGACGCAACGATAAAGAGTAATAAAGAAGAGCCTGTTGTCCAAATAATCACCAATGGCGTTGTTCTACTAAATAGACGTTTTCTGGAAAGGGTCACATTAAGACGGCCCTTTTTTGTTTTCAAAGCAATATAAATATAATCGCTGTCCATCTTTACAAAGTAAGGGCCTTTTAGTTTTTGATTGAGGGCCGTTTCTAAAAAGGAATACAGCCATGTTTGCTTATGAAGACCTGTTTTTTCTAAAGATTTTTTTGGCTCCAATGACAAATCAAGGTTAAGGTCACGCTTTGCTAATTCTTTGACGTGTTTAAAATTGTCACCCCTTTCGATACAATCGACAACTAGTGTTATATCACCCGCTATTGTATCGGACAAAAGTTTCAAAATTGTTTCAGTATGGCGATCAAAGAAAATATACCCAAGCACCACCTGCACCAGAATCAAAGGCGTGACAAGAATAATTAAAGAACGTCCAAATAAGCTTTGGGGCAAAATTCTTTTGATTGCTTGGAAAGGGTGCAAAAAGGGAAAGGAAAGTTTTTGAAAAAGTTTCAATCGGGACATAAGGCGTATCCAATATGGCGAATCGTTTGCAGCGTGCGCGGATTTCGAGGATCATCGCCTATTTTCTTTCGAAGACGTGTTATTTGAACATCTACTGTTCTCTCGCTAACCCTATGCCCTATACGCTGAGCGAGTTCATCTCTTGAAAAAGGGTGCCCAGGCGTTTGCGCCAAAGTCTTTAACAAAATCATTTCTGTGGATGTTAAAAATACAAGTTCTTCTTTATTCTTTAGACGTCCATTTTGAATATCAAATGTATAATCGCCAAAATGAATTAACGGATTGGAATCTGTGTCAGGGATTGAAGAGCGGCGAATTAGTGATTTCAAACGCGCTAAAAGCTCTAACGGTTCAAAGGGCTTTGTTAAATAATCATCAGCGCCTGTCTCAAACCCTGTCACCTTGTCATCTAACTGATCACGTGCTGTTAATAAAAGAATAGGAACCCTTGTCGTTGCCCTTAGGCTTTTGGTTAATTGAATTCCATCTTCGCCTGGCATCATGATGTCTAGAATTAAAGCGTCAAAAACATGACAAGCCATATGAGATCTTGCCTCAGCTGCATTGGCAGCGGCATTTACCCGAAACCCTTGATCGGAAAGAAACTTAACCAATAACGTCCGTATTCGGTTGTCGTCATCCACGACCAAAAGGTGCGGTAAAGTGGGTGTCTGGTATTGCATGCTTTATTCTAAACAACACTTCTTTTTTTATCAACCATGCCCTTCGTCTTTCGAAAAAACTTCTAGTTGTAAAATTAGCTTTCAAACAACCCACAATTAGTCATATAATTTTTCACAAAATGAACCGAATAGAACTTTATGACAAGGATTGGTAGTTCTTTTTTAAAATATTGCAATTCTCCGTTTATTTCATATATATTGGCCCAAATGAAATATGGCGCTATTTGTACACACATTCATCAAAAAGGGAGTAAAAGAAAATAATGAAATTCTTAAGAAAAACGACACTTTTTGCCTTATTAACAATCACAGCTCAGTCTTTATGTTCTTTGCATGCAATGGATGAGACAACAGATCGTAATGCCAAGGACCCGTTACTGACCAATCAAGTTGGGGCACTTGTAGGAGTTTCTAAAGATTCAGGCACATTCCCAAATGTCGTTGATCCGGCGACACCCTTAAAAAAACCCACCAAAGCTCAATTCACAAAAGCTGGTGATGTCACTACTGAGGCAACCAGAATTTTAGGCGAAGGCCACAGACTATTCACGACAAGCTCACTGCGTACCACAGGTAGACAAGTTCATTATACAACCTTGGGTGGAATATTAAATATTCATGATGAACTAGAAAATTTAGTTAATGGTGCAAAAGTTTATGGTGATCTAAGAACTCTCATTGCAGCTGACACCTTTACTTCACTACAGAAATTAGAAAGAGGCATTCGCAAAATGATTCACCTAATTTGGGGTGCATTGATGCTTGAAGGCGATGATCTCACACAATTTAGAGAAGAAAAAAGCGCTCCCTACCTTTTTAATAGAGAAGGTTTTGAAAGGACTTATAAAACATGGTACGGCCAAGTTAAAGAAACAGAAACCCGTCCAGCAACTGTTTATAGTTTCCCAGATAATAGCGATCCACGTATTTATGTGCAGCAAATTAGAACAATTGCAGAACTGCTTAATATTGATTTAGATGCTCGGCTAACTCTTCCTTTTCACCCTGTAGAAAAGGAATTTCGCAAAAAAATGGCCGAAGCTTATGTTGAGGACCATCCTAGCGCCACACTAGACGAAGCTTATACCTGCATGTTACGAATTTTAGCTGAAAGAAAAAGTACGGCGTCTTCTCATAATGGATCACCTGTTCCAAGTACAAGTCCAGTCAGTGGTATGGCTAGCACTGCGAATCCATTATTAGTAGGGGAAACCCCTTTACAAAAGCTTCTTGAGGAACTGATTCCTGTTAGAAATAAGATGAAATTTTATCTTATTATGGATCCAACCACAGCGACAAAACTTGATGGAGGAGAAACAAGACAGTTGATTCACAACATCGTTAGTCGTTTAAATGGCGATGCTGGTAGCGCGTCTCTTCTGCAGACTGATGGCGCTTTAACCTCCCCTTCAGGTACTAGAACTGACCGCACTAGCGCAAATGCTAGCGTTGATGATGTTGTTGATAGTGAGGTAGAGAACATTACAAAACCTCAACGAGATCCTTTTATGCATCCTGATTTGGTCAGCAGACCTTATGGCTCACCTTTAAAACCGATAACAACAGCCGGATATAGAGGCAGTCAAGCCTCCTTAAAAGCATATTGGGAAAGAACAGAGGCTATTCTGGCAAAAGCAGTAAGAATGGTAGAAAGTAACGAGGCGTTTTCTAAAATTATATCCAGCAGAAGCTCACATGATATGATAAGTCAAGGAACTCCTCCATTGGACGCAAGAGTCCGCCGACTTCTCGCTGACACTTTACATGTTGTATATCTTTATAACAAAAGTAACCCTGAGACAAAATGGCCTTCGGTTGTTACAACGATGCTTGAGGACTCTCATTTGAACATTTCAAGAGGCAGAGCTACTTACGTAGGAGATATAAGAGAATTATCAGCGCATTTCGCAGAAAGTCTAAGACCATCAACAGATAATCCTTTATATCCAATGGGTGGAACTGAAGCTGAAGTTGGTACGTTTCTTATAGAAGCCCTAATGGATCATTACGAAAAGATTACTGGTGTTAAATTAAATTAACCATGGTAATTTCTAATTAACTGTTATCTGTCTATTAGGTTTGGGTTCTTCAATACTCAAACCTAATTCCCTCATGCTTTATCTAATTTTTACTAAGATTCACGCCCTTCAGTCAAAAACCAATTTTCTTTATTTTCATATCATCAGTATTGAAATATTAATTTCATTAATTATATATTAAGAACAAGAAAAAAATTAATGATTAAAACCCTCTTTAAATTGCTTCAAATTCAGGAGAAAACATGAGATTTTTAAAAACGGTTCTATTGTCTACATTACTGTTAACGACAAGCCTGCAAAATTTACAGGCAGCTGATAAGACGCCAGAGGGAAGGCGTGAAAGCCTTTCTAGAAGACCATCAATGTGGGCCTCTATAGGTTTCGGAACAACAATAGATGAAGAAACTGTAAAAGAGCAGGCAAAAACTATTATTGGAAAAGAAGTATTTGCAACCGTTTCAGATGCAAATAAGCCTGGGATTAGAACACAAACAACTTTGAATACGCTATTAACAGCTCATGATGAACTATCCGCTCTTGTTGCAAATGGTCTCAAACTTAACAAAGAACTGTCCAATGGAACTGCCTTTAAAGATACAAACGACTTGTTTTTAACATCCCGTTTTACAAAATTAAAACAAAGAGAGAAATCCCTTAGAATCATAATCAATTTGATTTGGGGCGGCTTCATGATTGATACCACAGCAGATAAGGCCGTTGCTACAAACCCTCATTTAAGATCATCTCATTTACTTTTCCAAGGGAAAGGTTTTGAAGGCGAGCAAAGTTCGGATTTTCAATCTCCAGGCTATAGTTTTTATGATGATGGAAACTCAGCCACACACGTCGCACAAATCAGATTCATCGCAGAAGCTATGGGAATTGACTGCAATGCACTATTCTACCTCCCCTTTGATCCCAATGATAACGGTACTGCTGATACAATAGCGTCATCTTTTGCTGGCATAATTGACGAAAATGGCCCCAAAGGGAATACCGGTTTTTGTGTGTTGGATATTTTAAAACTCAGAAAAAGTATGAGTGATGCGGATGAGGCGGATGAAATGAAAAGTTCTTCCTCTGCAACAGATTCTGGTATGGATGCTCAATCAGGAGCTTTAGCAGAGCTGGAAATGCTTAGAAATCAAATAAAATTCGACCTCTTAATGGATGAAAGCGTAGCGAAAAAGCTTGACAAAGGCAAAACGAGGCAGTTAGTTCTTATGATTGCCAATCGTTTACAGGGCAGCGATGTTTCTGTAAGCAGCACTCGTGGAGATGCTGGAGCTAGTAGTGATAAAAATAGTTCAGGTGATTTGGCCTCACCGTCACGAAACCCATTTGCGCACTCTGAATTTATTAATATGCCTTTTGGAACACATTTAAAACCAACAACAAAGGCAGGTTACATGGCTGCTGATTCCGTCTTACAATCATATTGGGAGAGAACAGAAGCTATTTTGGCAAGTGCAGAAGGAATCGTATCAGCTGAGGGCGCTCTAAAAGCCGCTCCATTAGATAACAGAGTTTCGGAACTTTTCGTCCGGACATTGCATGTTGTGCATAATTATCGCAAAAATAACCCTGATGGCCACTGGTCTAATCTTGTTACGACAATGCTTGGGGATTCTCACTTACATGTTTCAAGAAGGGGTGTTGCAACTTACGTCGGCGATATAAGTGAGTTAGAAAATTTATTTCCAGATACCTCAACACTCAGTGGAAGTAATGCTCCTCAATATTTGTTCAATAACCAAACAGAAATGACAATGTATGCTTTGGAGGCCTTAGTTTCAGAGTACAAAGCGTTGCAAATGCAAAAAAGTAAATAAACCACAGTCATTTCTGCTTAATTGTTCACTATTTATTAGGTTTGGGTTTTCACGATCCAAACCTAATTTTTTTATCCTTATCATCCCCCTCTCCAAATATTTTAGATTAATTTTATTAAAAATAAAATTAATCTACTTGATTTGCATTTAAAATTTAAAGTTTGAAATTTATAATTTACTACCTATATATTGAGCATTAAACAATATTTGACTGTGACAATTAACCTCACATTTTTTTCAGGTTCAGGGGCAAAAATGAAATCTTTTCAAAAAACAATATTTTTAACTTTATTATTAACAGCCTCTCAAAACTTATGGGCTGGGGACGATAACACTAGTAACCCAGGTGGCCTTTCATGGTTTACTACTAAAGTTACAAACTATCGCAAACATGCAGCTGAGATAAATAGCATCAGAGGTGAAGCTGAAAGGCTTTCAGGGGTTGAACTTTTCAAAAAACATAAAGATTCAAAGCGACCAGATATAAAAGTAACAACAACACTAGGCGAAATTTTAACTTTTCACGATGATCTTTCCTCCCTTATTACTAGGGCTGAAAGTATGGGCATCTCTATAAGTGAAGATAGCTTCTCTAAAGACGTTTTTGAGGCATTACAAGCTCACGAAAAGTCCCTTCGAAAAATGATTCATTTAATCTGGGGACCCCTCATGATTGATAAAGATTGTGCTGAAGATGTTAATGTCTTTATGAAACCCGAAAGCTCTCCTTTTCTGTTTCAAAGAAAGGGCTTTGAAGTAAGTTCTTCTAGACCTTCTGCAACATATAGCTTTCCTTATCAAAATGATTCCAGAGTCCATGTTGCTCAAATAAGAGAAATTGTAAGAATTCTTGACATTGACCTTGACGCTACCCTTTATCTTCCTTTTGATCCAAAAATTGGTCTTCGTAGCGCAATGGCAAGAGACTATTTCTCTTCAAAATACCCTAATGGAAGTGTCCCAGAAAGTGAAAAACGTCAAGCAGCAATGTCATTTTATTTTTGTATGCTAGACATCCTAAAAGCTGTAAATGAATCTGATGACTCTACAGAATCAGAAGGAAGCAGATCACCGCTCTCTTCAACAAACACCGGATTCGATCTCCATACACTAAAAACAGCTAGAGGTCAGATAAAGTTTAAGATCTTTATGGGTCAAGACACAGCAAGAGCGCTTGACGGCGGCGAAACAAGGCAATTAATCCTTAAAATCGTTAATCGTTTACAAGGTGACGTTGAGCCTACATCTCTTTCAGGCAGCAGTGCTCCCGGAGCTGGAACTGGAAAAGCTGGAGCTAGTAGTAACAGGAGTGAGGCAGACGATTTGGCATCATCAGGGCAAGACCTTTTTATGCACGTCAATCTTCTTCCTATACCTTATGGATCCGCTTTAAAACCAACGACAACAGCAGGCTACAGGAATAATCAAGCCTTTTTAAGAGCATATTGGGACCGTACAGAAGCTATTTTGGCAAGTGCAGAAGGAATCGTACCAGCTAGCGATGCTGTATCTAGAATTGCTCGATTAGATAACAGAGTTTCGCAACTTTTCGTCCGGACATTGCATGCTGTGCATAATTATAGCAAAAGCCATTCTGGAATAAAATGGTCTAATCTTGTTACGACAATGCTTGGGGAGTCACACTTGATTGTTTCAAGAAAAGATGAGGCTGCTTACGTCGGCGATATAAGACAGTTAAAAAGTTTATTTCCAACCACGTCAAGTGCAAGTGGCGCTCCTGTATATTTGTTCAATAACGAAACAGAAATGATAATGTATGCTCTGGAACTCTTAGTTAAAGAATTTAAAGAAAAAAGTTCTTCATGACGTTGAAATTTAAGATAGTATACTAAGGTATGCTTGATCCTTTTATACTAGTGGCAAATCATAAAAAGAGTGCCACGCTGACTCTAAATCGCCCAAAGGCCTATAATGCTTTGAATCTAGATATGATTCAAAGCATTCATATGTCTTTAAAGAAATGGCGTGATGACCCAACTGTTGGATTTGTTATCTTACAATCACACATTGACAGAGTGTTTTGCGCAGGCGGAGATATCAAGGCTGTTTATCAAAATCAACATAACACTGATTATGTCCGTACATTTTTCCAACTAGAATACGAGCTAAATGCCATCATTTATCATTATCCAAAACCTATCATTTCTCTTATTAATGGTCTTACTTTAGGCGGCGGTATGGGCCTTTCCATGTATTCAACCTATCGGGTGGTAAATGAAAATGCATTACTTGGAATGCCAGAAACAACGATTGGTTTTTTCCCGGATGTTGGGGCAGGATATTTTTATAATAAACTTGCCGAACCTTTAGGATTATATTTAGCCCTAACAGGAACGCTCCTTTCCCCAAAAGAGGCCCTTATGACAGGGCTAGCGTCACTTTATGTTTCTTCTTCAAAATGGGGAAGTTTAATTAACGATCTAAAAGAATGTGATGATAAGGATACCATAGAACATTTTCTTGAAAGATATCATGAACCTCAGGATTTTTCTTCAAACTTTCCTTTTTTGGACGTTATTAATGAATGCTTTACAGCGAGGTCTGTTGAAGAGATTTTTGATCGTTTAAAAAAGCACCCTTCAAAATTCGCTAAGGATTGCCATCAAACCCTATTAACAAAATCCCCCACCAGCCTAAAGGTAACATTTAAAAAATTTAAGCAAAATAAAGGATGGTCGTTGCAAGATGTATTGAGACAAGATTTTCTTTTGAGTCAAAATTTTATAAAGCATCCGGATCCCATAGAGGGAATTAGAGCCCAAGTCATCGACAAGGACAAATCCCCCAAATGGAATCCTTCAACGCTAAAAGACGTTAGCAATGAAATGGTGAATAGCTTTTTTTATTCGCCCAAGGCCTGACGATATAAATCAAGAAGCTCTTCTTGCTCAGCTAATTCTTCTTTTTTCATACGGCGCATTTTTAAAAGTTGGCGCATAACCTTAACATCAAAACCCTCTGCCTTCGCTTCGGCAAATATATCGCGAATTGTTTCCAACAACTCAGCCTTGTCTTGTTCAAGATTTTCGATCTTTTCGATAAAAGATTTAAGTTGGCCAGCGGAAATGCCGCCAATATTCTGTGATTCCATTTCTTAAAGTATCCTTTATTGTTCTATGCAGTGTACAAGTCTCCTGGATGGCTACGCAACTTCGTGTCTCGCCATGACGCATCTCGTCATTGCGAGGAGCCCCGTATGGTTCCTGGGGCGACGTGGCAATCCAGTTTTAATAAAAACTTGCACACTGCACTATTCTATAACTTTTTGTATGAACCTTAACGGTTTCTGATTGTTATTTCAATCGTTTAAAAAATCTGTATGATAGATTTAAAATCAATTCTTTGCTCGCCCTTTTTATGGATAGCGCACTACTTC
Organism: Alphaproteobacteria bacterium; assembly: GCA_019749935.1. GTDB lineage: Bacteria > Pseudomonadota > Alphaproteobacteria > Paracaedibacterales > CAIULA01 > CAIULA01. The sequence continues at coordinate 12,462 of JAIEPD010000034.1, read as the reverse complement.
TAAACCTTATACAAACCAATAAAATAAAAGATCAATCCGAGCTTTTAAACCTCATTCGCCGGGAAGGGCATGACATTACTCAATCGACTCTTTCCCGTCAGTTAAAGCGCTTAGGAATCACCAAGGTGGATGGGTTTTATAAAAGAAACCCCATCAAATCTAGAGGAACCTCCCCTATTCTTGACATCATCAGCTCACCCCCCAATCTTTTACTGATTAAAACCCTGCCCGGCAACGCAGGTGCAGTTGCGTTTAGCTTAGAGCAACACGATTTCACAGAAATTGCCGGCACCATAGCAGGCGATGATACCATTATGGTTGCTGTTAAAGATCCATCATCGTTAGAAATTTTAAAAGAGAAAATTGAAGTAAGTTTTGAGTATTAAAAACCTGTATTTATAAAATTCATCATTCAGGATTGCTATAATGGTCCCGGAAAACTGGACAGAAAAATAGAGGGTGGTAAGATACATACAAATGAAAGTCTTATGCTGAATGAAAATGAGATTAAAATACACGTTACTGCTTACAATTCTTCTATGTTTAAATGCTTGCCAACATAACTCTCAATCTCAATATGATTTAGTGATACCCAGCTATAATAAAGAGGTATTCGAGCAAGATGAAAAAGGAATTTTTGTTGTTTTCTGCCCTTCTATTATAGACAAAAGCGAAGTGGATTGTCGGGTGGAAATCACAGCAAAAATTACAAATGTCATAGATGAGTCAAAAACATATGGCACTAAAATTATCGTGCATGCTTCAGAACCTGTTTTTTTTGTTGGGATGATGGACCCTGGGATTTATTATATTGATTCTGTTTCTTTTAAGCCTATAGGAAACTGTTCAGATAGATATAGCTCAACTTGCAAAACCAGCACTGAGATGTTTTCACAATCCAATTCAGGAACTAAAATAACAAGCACAACCCAAGAAAGAAAACTTATCAAATTAGGAAAACCTGCTATTGAAGTTAAATCAAAAGAAGTTATCTTTTTTGGTGAAGGTAAATTGCCTTTCTATAAAGAAACTCAGAGTTTATTAAAAACAAACGGATATAAAAATTTAGCAGACAAACTTAATCCTGGAACTATCGGCAGAATAGGAAGTATGATTGAGTGTACACACAATACATGTCAATTACTAAAACCCGAAAGAATTCAATTGTTATATGAATATCAGCCAAAACATTGGAAGCGTACGCCGTCTGAAACACATAAATAATAAGGTTTTTTTCGGATAAGTACTGATGTAATAACTCTAAGCTCTTGACTATCAGTCCCTATTAAAAAACGTTTCTAATTGATCCAACCATACATCTTTTCTCCATCCTGATAAAATTTTATGTGTTCGTGAAGGTTCTGCTGAGAACGACTCAATATCGCTGCGCCCAGCAATCAAGTGTGATGGAATTCCAAGTTCATTGGACCTAGCATTCAAAATATCTTTAAGCTTAGAAATACGCGCTTTAATATTTTCAGGAAGTGCCTTGGGGTACATTTTCTTTAAAGCAGCTTTCATCTCTAAATGTCGGAACTGCCCCCTTTCACCTTCATCCTCAGTCAGATGATAAGCCTTTTCGTAAACACAAAAGAGCTCATCAAAAATTTTTTTCTTGAAGATCAATTGTCGGCCTTTTTTCAACAAATCTTCGCATTCAGATTTAGTTAATAAAGGACCCTGGCAAAGAACTAAAATTATTTTATCCTCAATTAAACTAGTGCGATTGAGGCCTTCTTTGCTTGCTTTTTCTTCTCGCCAAGCGCATAAGTCTTTTAGAATGGAAAGCTCTCTCCATCCACGAAGTTGGTGCTTTACGCGCTTCCAAACATCTTCTGTCTTAATTAAATAAGTCTCAACAGCTGTTAAAATAGCTAATTCATCCTGCATCCATTCAAAACGACCCTTTTCAATTAATTGCTGTAACAGCACAGGGTATAATTGCCGCATATACAAAACATCATTTAGGGCATATTTGAGCTGCTCTTTTGACAAGGGGCGCTTTAGCCAGTCGGTATGCTGTGAAGATTTATCGACGCTAATGCCGAGCATACTATTCACGAGACGTTCATACCCCATACCCGCACCAAGACCTAAAAAGGTTGCAGCGATTTGCGTGTCAAAAATAGGGGAAGGTAATTCATTAAATTTCATCCAAAAAATTTCCATATCTTGGCGTCCTGAATGAAAAACCTTAGTGATCCCTTGGTGTCTTAAAATGGGCAGTAATGCAGAAAGAGATAAATTATTCGGGATAGGATCAATAACAACAGCGTCCTTTTCTGATGCCACTTGAATCAACCCAAGCTCTGGCCAATAAGTCGTTTGCCTTACAAATTCAGTGTCAATACAGATAAATTCAGGTGAATCATTCAGAAAAGACTGACAAATCTCCTCTAAGTCTTGCTGAGTCGTAATAATTTTTGGTAACATACACGTGTAAAATTCAGTGAGTCTTTCTTGACAAAATTACAACTTTTATGGCTCCTTTACGATAGTTTTTCTTTTAATTTATTAACTTTACGAGTTTTTTTGAATGCCCTTAACGTCTTCTCCCTATCGCACACACACCTGTGGCGAGCTTCGTTTATCTGAAATTGACCAAACTGTAAAACTCTCAGGATGGGTTCACCGTAAACGAGATCATGGAAATCTTGTTTTCATCGACCTTAGGGATCACTATGGCCTTACACAGTGCGTTATTGACAAAGACTCAGCCTGTTTCAAAATTGCTGAAGGCCTTCGCAATGAGACTGTCATTACTCTGAATGGAAAAGTTGTTAAAAGAGATGCTGACGCGGCTAACCCTAAGATGCCAACAGGCGATATAGAAGTTTTTGCAACAGATATTATTGTGCAATCTGCAGCGGAGACATTGCCTTTACAGGTCAACAGCAACACTGAATTTCCAGAAGAAACGCGTTTAACCTACCGCTTTTTAGACCTTCGCCGAGAAAAACTGCACAGCAATATTCTTTTGCGTTCAAAAATTATTGCCTCTATTCGTAGGCGCATGATTGAACAAGATTTTACAGAATTTCAAACACCTATTTTAACGTCCTCATCCCCTGAAGGTGCACGTGACTTCTTAGTTCCAAGCCGTATGCATCCCGGGCAATTTTATGCCCTTCCCCAAGCTCCTCAACAATTTAAACAATTGCTGATGGTTTCAGGGTTCGATCGGTATTTTCAAATCGCTCCGTGCTTTAGAGACGAAGACGCGCGCGCAGACAGATCACCTGGTGAGTTTTATCAGCTCGATTTTGAAATGTCCTTTGTCACACAAGATGATGTCTTTGCAGCAATCGAGCCCGTTATCACGGGCGTCTTTAATGAGTTTGCTAATGGCCGTACAGTTAGCCCCTACCCTTATCCCCGTATCACATATCATGATGCGATGCTGAAATATGGCTGCGATAAACCTGATTTGCGAAACCCACTCATCATTACAGATGTTAGCGAAGTATTCAAAGATTCAGAGTTTGGTATTTTTGCAAAAGCTGTTGCTGCAGGGTCTGTTGTAAGAGCGATTCCTGCCACAAAAGCCTCCACACAACCGCGCAGCTTTTTTGAAAAACTGAACGGATGGGCGCAAGAACAAGGAATGCCAGGCCTTGGTTATATCATTTTTGACAACCAAGAAACCAAAGGCCCCATTGCAAAATTCCTGGACAAAGATCGTTTAAATCAACTTAAAAAGCTAGCCAGTCTAGAAGATGGCGATGCTATTTTCTTTGTCTGTGATAAAGAAGATAAAGCCGCGAAACTAGCCGGCCAAGTTCGCACAAAAGTCGGGGAAGAGCTTCGTTTAATTGAAAAAAATGCATTTAAATTCTGCTGGGTTGTTGATTTTCCAATGTTTGAAATGGATGAAGACACTAAAAAAATTGATTTTTCACACAACCCTTTTTCCATGCCACAAGGCGGCTTAAAGGCCCTTGAGACTCAAGATCCTTTGACCATCAAAGCTTATCAATATGACATCGTTTGTAATGGAATTGAACTGTCCAGCGGAGCAATTCGTAACCATTTGCCCGAAGTTATGTACAAAGCCTTTTCAATTGCTGGTTATACAAAAGAAGAAGTCGAGGAAAGATTTGGCGGGTTATTGAATGCCTTTAAGTATGGTGCTCCGCCTCATGGGGGCTGTGCGCCTGGTATTGACCGAATTGTGATGCTGCTTGCTGACGAGCCAAACCTTCGTGAGATCATCGCATTCCCGCTCAATCAACAAGCCCAAGATCTTTTGATGCAGGCGCCGTCGGCAGTCCCATCAGAGCGTTTAAAGGAACTGCATATTCAAATCAAATTACCGCCAAAAGTTTCAGCGACATAAAACGTGGAGAAGGTTCGCATCATTGGACTAGATCCGGGCCTTCGTCATACAGGATGGGGAATTGTTGAGACAAAAGGCAACTCTCTGACCCCCATTGCTAGCGGTGTGATTGATGCGCCAACTGATCTTGAATTGGCCATGAGGTTAAGTTATTTGTATCAAGAGCTTACTAAGGTCATTCAAAGTTATTCCCCAGATGAAGCGGCAGTTGAAGAAACTTTTGTAAACAAAAACCCAACCTCAACCCTAAAACTTGGGATGGCCAGAGGTGTTGTACTGTTAGCGCCAGCTGCCCTTGGTTTGAGTGTATTTGAGTATTCAGCGAATAAGGTCAAAAAATCAGTCGTTGGTGTTGGGCATGCAGACAAGGATCAGGTTTTAATGATGGTTAAAATGCTTCTTCCCACCTTATCATCTACAGGCATAAGAGCTGATGCAGCCGATGCCTTAGCGGTTGCTATTTGTCATACGCATCACCGAAAAATTAACTTTTTTAAATAAAAAAACGTTATATTTAATACAAAATAAATAAATACGTAAGGCTATATATTGAGCTTACATAAATTGACTATTTTGTATTTTACCTTAACGCAGAAAACCCCGAACGTAAGCTCAGAGATGTGACGCCCACATAAAGATCGCACTCCAATACTAATATTCACCAAAGATTAAGTGTAGGAGAGGAGTGAGGATTATTAGGTTAAATACGATTCGAGATTTAAAGAAGAAATTTCCATTTTTAAAGAAGATTTACTGGAGGTACAGTAGCCCGTGAAAATTCACATCAAAAGCACCTGAAGAGACTATTGATCAGGAATAAAAACAAGGTAGTTGTGATGAAAAAAATAAAATTAATCAAAGCTATGACTTCATTTTTAACTCTCATCCTTTTGCCAACGTACATAAATGCTTGTTGTTGCTTGAAGAAAGGCATCCAAAATTTAAGCGATGATGGTGAAGTCACAACCGTACATAAACCTCTCATACTAGTTGCGTCTTCAAAAGAGTCATCCTTTGTAAATCCGAGTTTAGAAGAAGAAAGCCTTGCAACAGAACCCCCACTGTTGCCAAAAATTACATGTGATGTGCTTGTGGTTGATGATGAAACACCCAATCGCAGAATACTAGAAAGACAAGCAACGAGATTACGGTATACTGTTCACTTATTAAATTCTGGCGTTGAAGCAATCGATTTTTTAATAAAGGCAACACAGCGTCATACGTAATTATGGACTACCGTATGCCCACAATAAGCGGATTTGAAGCAACCCGTATAATTAGAACAACGCATCGCTCTCTAAGTACTCGATTCATAAAGAAGCCCTTGGCGCCGTATTTATAAATCTTAAAGGGCAAACTCAGAAATTATTTGACGGTCGACTTGAAAAACCCCTGCCGTCAGGAAAGCTGCAGGCCTTATTGCAAAAAAGAGCTGGATAAAATCTACGAATATTCTTTGACCTCTTTGTACTTTTAGTGGCAATTTAGAATCACTTGATATGTGTGATGAACCCGTCTCGATTAACCAAAGGGCTATTGATGAAAATTGAACAAGGCGATCTTTTTGGCAGTAAAACTTCTGCAGAAAAGCCAACAACTCCTGTGACGCCTAAAGCAACATCCTATAAAAATCCACCGAATACAACCCTTTTGGGCGGTTTAGATGAGGCTACATTAAAAGTAGAAAGCGTATATTTGCTGCGCGTATTGTCCAACCAATACACGCGCGCCTTTCCAAATGTTGAGGCTAAAAAGAAATTCATGCACACCGTTAAAGCTGAAATGAAATTAAAGCAAGGGATACTTGAACCTACCTTATTGCTGCGTGATAGCCTTTTGAAGCGGAATATATAGCTGGATGGTCATAAAATGATCATGTATTTTCCGTCATAGCGAGCCTAAAGTTGCGCGGCTATCCAAGTGCCATCGTTATCACGAAGAGACACAGGCGACGTGGTGATCCAGAGGCAGTTTTATTTAGAGGGACTCTTTCTGGATGGCCACGCAACTTCGTTGCTCGCCATGACGATAATGCTTGTCCTCTTTCATAAATCACTAGAACGCTTGCTTAATCTAAAGTATAAAGAACATACAGTTTGCACCCGTAGCTCAGCTGGATAGAGCGTTGCCCTCCGGAGGCAAAGGCCAGAGGTTCGAATCCTCTCGGGTGCGCCAGAGAAATTTATAAAACCTCTTTGTAAGTCTAAAGAGATTTCTCTTCTACACAAGGCGTGATTTTAACAAGCGTAATTTGATTCCGTTGTCTTCTTAAGATTTCAAACCGAAACCCATAAAACATAAAAGTTTGACTAACCTCTGGGATCATTCGAACTTGATATAGCAAAAGCCCTGCAACAGTTGCTGCAGGCTCATCCGGCAAATTCCAATCAAATTGACGGTTAAGGTCACGAATTGTCACACTGCCATCAACAATATAGGATCCATCTGCCTGCGGCCTTACACCCTTTACTGTGATATCGTGCTCATCAGCAATATCACCAACGATTTCTTCTAAGATATCCTCTAAAGTGACAATCCCCATTAGAACGCCATATTCATCCACAACCAAAGAAAAATGTTCCCGGCGCTGACGAAAAGCCTGCAATTGATCCAAAAGGTCTGTGCTTTCTGGAACAAACCAAGGCTTGCTTGCAATATTTTTGATATTAAGATCATCAATATCACCAGGGTGAGATCTCACTGCCCGAAGCAATGCTTTGGCATTAATAATTCCGATAATATTATCCGGGTCCCCTTTCCATAAAGGAAGACGAGTAAATGGACAGGATAATACTTGATCAACGATTATGCTCAAAGGTTCATCAGCATTCAGCATCGTCACATTTTTGCGGTGAACCATAATTTCACCGACCTGAACAGAACCTAAATCCAAAATACTTTTTAACATTGCCCTTTCATGAGGCACGTCTTGTCCGGGGCCTTTATGCAGATCAATCACCCCTTTAAGCTCGTCAATAGATGCATGATCTGCATCTTCAGCCGATGTTTTAATCCCAAAGATACTAAGTGTTTTTCTTGCAAAGACGTTAATCACTTGGTTAAAGGGCCGGAAAAGCTTAAACATTAGACTCAGAAAATGCGCTGACGATAACAAAAGGCGCTCAGGGCTATATAAGGCCAACATCTTAGGCATAACTTCAGCATAAATTAAAATAAGGGGACCCATGATTAATGAAGCGTAAGCGGGCCCTTCTTGCCCCACTAAATTAATCATCAAAGCTGTTGCTATCGAAACAGCGCCTGTATTAATCATTGTGTTACACATCAAAAGAACACTGATAACAAGACCTAATTTTTGCTGAAGATCTTTGATGATAACGGCTCGTTTATCACCTTCTTTGGCCAAATGGTGGAACTTAGCTTTTGATGAAACAGTAATCGCTGTCTCGCAGGCAGAGAAGAAAGCACCCATAAACAAAAGGACGAGAATAACAAGCAGAAGAATAATAGTCATAATTTAGTGAATGAAACTTTCGTCCGTAGGATCAGGCATGTCAATTTGTGTCCCAGAGATTTGATAACGAATAGACGGCTTGGCGAAAGCATTTTCATTATCCAACAAACGTTTCGCTTTTACTGTGCGCATGCGACGTTTCTGTTTAGATTTTCCGGCACTTGCAATGATTCGTTTATTTGTCTGTTGATTAGGATAAAGGGATAACTCTTCTGTAGATAAAGCTTTTACCTCATGCAGTGTACTTTGAAGATGATCCATGAGCACTTGAAATTGAGCCAGTACTTTCAAAGCATTTTGATTCAACTTTTCAGGAGATGCAGGTTTAAGATTATCTCCCTTATCCTTAGCAATCTGCGAAGGATTTTGCGTTTCAAGAAAACTATTTATTTCAATAAAAAGATTATCTACGAGAATCTGCGCCTCACCAAACGTGGAGTCAAATTTTGTTTCATACCCTCTCTCAACTGCCTTTTGACGCTCAGCCCAAGTAATAGCAAGACTATGACGTAAATTTTTTGCAATCTTTTGAATAGATTTGATATCTTGAGGATTTTCTTTAACATCTGCGTAAGCGTTGCAGCAAAGAAAGCTTGTTATCAAGAAAGAAAAAAGAACTAATATTTTTCTTTTCATTTTATCATTCTCCATACCCTTACTCGTCGTGGGCATTTCGGAAACCTGTAACTCCGTTTGCAAGGATATATACCCACTTTTGAATGCTTGCCTCATTTAAACCTAGTTGAGTATTTATACTGCTTCATCAGTAGCATAGTTTAAAAAAAAATTCATCTTTTATTGCGTTGGAAGAGGGTTTTGTGCAGGAGGCGAAGGAGCCGCAGGTGTTCCTGTATTTGCAATATTTGCTATGAGTTTTAAGATACGATGTGCTTCGTTTGTTCCCTGCTCAATCTCAATCAAAATTTGTATAAGAGTTTTTCCTTCCCAAGTAGCTACCAGTTCTACCAAATAGGGTGTTGGACTATGAGGATCAAGATCTTTTAGAAACCCAGAAATATCTTTAAGAGCCTTATAGGCGTGAGAGCGTTCGGAGATAACAACCGTATCATCAGAAGATGATCCAAAAGCACCACCTTCCCCTCCTTCCTCTTTTAAAAAGTCAAGAGCAGCCCCCGATTCTCCATCTTTAGCGGATTGATCAACAAAAGTAGCCTTATTCTCATTTTCAACGATTTGAGTCTCTCTTTTCTCAAGGGACGTTTTACAAATCCGTAAAATATCTTCTAAGCAATTTCGAGCCCTTAGAAAGTTAGGAGTTTGGGCTCCACAATGGCCCTCAAGGAAAGTTCTCAATTTTTCAAGAGATTGGCTTGCTGCTTCCGCTTGCATACAAGTCGTTCTTAAGTAATCAATACTTGTCAAATTCAGGCTTTTACGATACTTAGTCAAAGTTGCTTTACCACTTGCCTCAGCCTCGGCTAAAAGGGATTTACCTTCGGGAGAACGTTTAGCAATTGTCTCAAGGTTAACAGCAGCAGCCCAGTCAGCGAGAGTAAATGGAGATGTATCAAACTGAGAATTTGTTAAGGGGATAAACATCATTCGCTCAGCCATAGTTTCGCTTAGCCATTCAAAAATCCTAAGCCTGTGTTCAAGATCATCTCCATCCGGCACTGGATAAATAGCATGCCAAAATTTATTTAAAAGCTCATAAATGAGCTCAAAACCATTAATTGCCCCTAAAAGCCCATCAAGAACCACCCATGATTCACAAAGCCAACCTGCAATTTGTATGTCTTTTGATTGATTTTGGAGAGCTTCAGCACATAAACTTTCAACAAGCCCCCAATCAGCTTTTTTTATTTCCGTTTTCCAAATCCCTTGGGATAAGGTACCGTCATCTTCTTTTCGCGCATCTCTTATTTGGTCGTATAAAGGCTCATATCTTAAGTAAACTCCCACACCATTTTCGCTAAGCAAAGGCTCAGAAAGATTTTTTCTATCAATTTCCTGACGGTTATTCGCTAATATTGTCATCATCAAAAAGCCAAAAATGGTTCTGTTACCTCTATGACACAACACTATTCCCATCATCGCAAGATTAAAAATAGGATTTTCTTTCGAAAAAGTAATAATCTCGCTATGATATAGGCGTATTGTTTCTTTCGGACATCAAGGAATTAAATGGAAGTTATCGTTTTTGCCATACTCGCACTTTATCTGTTCTTTAGACTTTGGGGTGTTTTAGGTACTCGAACAGGGCATGAGAAGAAAGTAAATCCTTTCCAAGAACAAGAAGCAGAAGACAAAGAAGAAGGCAATGTTATTGTCATGCCCAAAAGATCGAATTCTCCAAGACAAGTTGAGCAAGAAGAATTTTCATCTTCTGTTGCCAGTCAGATCAATCGCTTAATGGAAATTGATAACCGTTTTGACCCGTCAATTTTTATGAAAAACGCTCAAGCGGCTTTTATCTCTGTTATTAAGGCGTTTACTGAAGCAAATCACATGACTTTAAAAAAACTATTAAGCTCTTCTGTCTATGAGCAGTTTGCAACCGCCATTGAAGAACGAGAAAAAAAGAATTTACGTCAGGAAACAGAAATAGAAGATCTGCACGCAGAAATCTTGAACATAGATATATTAGATGATCGTGCACAAATTACAGTCCGCTTTGTCAGTCAACAAATGGTTGCAACTATCAACCAAGAAAATCAAAGCTTTGACAACCCATCACGCCTTCAGATTCCAATGCGTGATATATGGACCTTTGAACGGTTTTTTGGATCAGAAAGCCCTATTTGGCTTTTGATTCGAACACGCAGCGAAAACTCATAAAAAGTTTGAATTTTTACATGTTTATTCGACTTATTTGTCTTTTTGGAGGTGTAGTTTTGTCAGCGTGCCAATCTCCCATTAATCAACCTCATTTAGAATATTCGCCCTCGCATTTTACAGCATTACCAGGATGGAATGAGGATAAAACTCTTGATGTTTTGCCAGCCATACAACGGTCTTGTGAAGTCATTTTAAAAGAAGACCCCAATAAAATCTACAGAACACGTCCTGATGGAAATCCAGGTTATGCCTTAGATTGGCATCCTTTCTGCAATGCTGTGAAAAGTTTCTGTGTCTCTTCAAAAAAGAATGATGAAGTAGAATGGAGAGCTCTTTTATCAACTTATCTAACACCTTACAAACTCAGTTTAAATGGAAGCAGCAACGGCAAATTTACAGGATACTATGAACCTCTTTTAAAAGGATCGACGCGCCGCTATGGTCCTTATCAAACCCCTTTATACAAATTACCTAAAGAAGGTACTGTAAATACCAATATTTCCCGCAAAGACATTGTAGAAGGGAAACTGAATGGCAAAGGGCTTGAGCTTGTTTGGGTTGACGATGCCATTGACGCCTTTTTCTTACAGATTCAAGGCTCAGGCAGAGTATTCCTTGATGACGGTAAAATGCTTCGTCTTGGATATGCAGGCACAAACAAACATCGTTATCATCCTATTGGCAAAACCCTCGTTGGAATGGGCGCCTTAAAATTACAAGAAGCATCGATGCAAGGCATTCGAGATTGGCTGCTCACCCATCCCAAAGAAGCAGATGTTGTTATGAATGAAAATGAATCTTATGTATTCTTTCGCATCTTGAATGAAGAAAACCCCATTGGATCTCAAGGGGTTCCGCTAACGCCAACACGCAGCCTGGCTGTCGATCCGAAATTTATCTCTCTTGGCACGCCAATATGGGTAAACCTGAACCACCCTAATAAAGATCAAGGGCATTTGCAACACCTTATGATTGCCCAAGATACTGGCGGCGCAATCAAAGGCGGGCTTAGAGGAGATTATTTCTGGGGCTTTGGTGGACGATCAGCCGAATATGCAGGCAAAATGAATAGTGATGGAGAATACTACGCTTTATTGCCTAAAAACCTTGAACCACAGGATTGAATCAAGAACTTGATGGCAAAACGAACCCTCTCCGATGAAGAAAAAAACTTATGGAAAAATATAACAGAGGCCATATCTCCCTTACCATCTAATAAGATTGTAAAACCAAGTCCGCACAGCCCCCCCAAAGTGAAGGGAGGAGGTATCGACCCTTCTTGGGTTTTTTCAGATCAAAAAAAACCTCATGAGGGTTTAAAGGTGAACAAACTTACCTCAAGAGACATAAAAGATCTTTCCATTGAAGCAACTTTGGATTTACATGGCTACACAGTCGAGCGAGCTATTCATGCTTTAGAAAAATTCATCGTTATGAACCACGCCCGTGGACGCAGATGGGTGCTGGTTATAACTGGAAAAGGTGGTCAAGGAATTTTAAAAGAATTCACTCCCACTTGGCTTGAACAAAATCCTACTTGGATTATTGGTTATACATATGCTGCCCCTAAACACGGTGGAGAGGGCGCTTTGTATATCCATCTTAGAAGACTCAGAAATTCATAATTTTCATTGAACTACGACCCCAAGTCAAAAAATAGTGTTGCATTAAATATATTCAGAGTATATCTTGCAGTTACAATACTAGATCGATTATATATCTAAGATTAAATTCATAAAATTGTATAGATCTTAAGTTAACAAAAATTTATTACTGAGAATTTTCATGCTGCACCTTATTAAACCAGAAGACTATGATCACTATCGAGATGATTTGGATGAGATGTATAGGT
>JAIEPD010000021.1 GCA_019749935.1 Alphaproteobacteria bacterium | reverse complement strand
GGTAGACGCGGTAGACTCAAAATCTACTATCTGCAAAGATGTGGGAGTTCGAGTCTCCCCGAGGGCACCATAACTTTATTTCAGACTTATAAATTCTTTCAAAACATCAGCCACGTCTAGAATTCGAATTTTTTCAGCTAGTTGCTGATTGATTGTATCTGTAATTGTTAAGCAACTAATGTTTGACTGTTCTAGTTTTTGAAGAGAGCCTTCACTAAGCACAGCGTGAATAACATAGGCTTCAATAGATGCAACCCCTGCTTCCTTTAAAGCAGCTGCTGCACAAACGAGCGTTGCTGCAGAATCAACGATGTCATCAACAATAATGCAATCTCTTCCCTTAACATCACCGATAATATTTGTAATCTTTAGGGTGCCATCTATCAAACGCTCTTTGTGAAAGAAGACACAGTCTGTTTGCAGAAAACTGGCAAGCTCACTCGCTCTTTTAGAGCCGCCCTTATCGGGAGAAACGATAACTGGAAAATTATTTTTATAGCGATTTTGAATATCTCGTCCAAATAATTCCGTCGCCCCAAGATTGTTAATTGGAATTTTAAAAAACGCTTCAATCAGAGGACTATGAAGGCCGATGGTAATTATCTGATCAACGCCTACACTTTCTAAAAGCTTTGCAATAAGCTCTGAATTAGAAGCTGATCTTCCATAACCAAAATAGGGAAGAATTCCTATAACGCGCTTAGCTCTTTTTTGCTTTAGATAATGGATTAAAATCAATAATTCAACCAAATGGTCATTGATAGGATGTGATAGGGATTGCAGAACATAAACTTCGTCTTCTGCAACAGGAGTATCTATTTCAATAGAAATCTCAGAGTCCTTAAAATATTTGACATTCGGCTTATCTAAAGGAAGTAAAAGCTTATCTGCAATCTTTTCTGCCAACTGATGGTGACTAGAACCTGCTATTAATTTCATGAAGTCTGTTGGATGCAGATAACAGAGATCTGATTACCAAAACTATCCGCATTAGTTAAGGTTTTACGTCGATAACTAAAGAAATTTTCTTCATTTGCAAACGTATTCGCAATTGAAGGAGAAATTTTTGTAATTCCAGCTTTCTCTAAACGACTGATCACATACCCAGGTAAATCAAACTGATAATGATTTGGCTTTTTACCGGGCATAAAAAATTGTTCATTGCCTTTTAATTTGTCATAAAACTCTTGGCTCACTTCATAGGATTCTTGCCATATGCAGGGCCCCAAAGCTGCTACTATATTTTCAGCTTTTGATCCTTTGTCTAGCATTGCTTTTACTGTTTTTTCAATCACCCCGCCAACAGCTCCGCGCCAACCAGAATGAACGGCTGCCACCAAAGGGAATGTTTTGTCTGCCAGCAAAATGGGAACACAATCTGCTGTTTGTACTCCTATCAAGAGATTGGGAGTCATTGTAATCAATGCATCCCCAACAGGAATTGCCTCTCTTGGGAATGGTTTTGTAATTTCGTAAACAACGTCAGTATGCTCTTGACGAACAAGACCTAAATCTTCAGGAGTTAAACCAAAGATCTGGCATATCCTACGGCGATTTTCATAAACACTCTCAGGATCATCCCCTTTTTCAAAACCTGCATTTAGAGTTGCATAAAAGCCAGAGCTTTTTCCGCCTGCGCGCGTGAAAAAACCATGCATCAGATATGGGATTTCTTCTAGCAGAGAGGATTTAAGATAAGGAGGCATAGGGTAATTCTATCTATTGTATAATTTTATAATGATGCACTTTCATCAAACTATTATTTTATATCTCTAGCATTTTTCGCTAAAGTAAGTCGTGTTGACGAAAGCGCATTACGGTATCTTTATTTTTTTTTAGGTTGAGCAGCTAAGAACTCCGGTTGTTGCATATTTTCAATTACGACATGCTCAAGCCGTGCTTTTTCATATGAGTTATAGGCTAATTGAGCGTCTTGCACAAAATGCGCCTCTAACGACATAGTTGCCTGAACTTGTCCTCCATACATCTTTTGTGCAATTTCGTGATACCAATGTGTACTACGAATCGCACCTGACTCTTTAAATTTATCCTTATATTCATCAGGATTTTTGTATTTGGTTATTCCATCCCCTTCATCTTTTTTATGCTCTGAGGGGTTAACTCCCAAGCTTTTTATATCATCAATATATCTTTGCCATACGCTTAATGCCCTTAGCTCTTCTTTCTTAGCTTTCTCTAGATTATTTGCTTTTATCAATTTCCAGACTTCTCGAGCACTACCTTTATATCCTTCTTTTTCTATAATTTCCTCTTTATGCGTATTTAAAAATTTCACGTACGCTTTAAGGTCACTGTTAGCTGCCCATTCATTTATTTTAGTATTGATACTAACATCTACGGCATAAGCTTCTGTTATGCAAAAAATACTGACATACGCAAGAACAAAAGCAAAACATAACATTTTTAGAGTTTTTATCATTTAACAAATCCTTTCTATTTCCTTTTTTCTACTTCTCAAAACGTAAAACGAAATAACATACATCACGCTTACGCTCCATATTTATGGTAGCTAGGCAGATCCAGATCGTCAACTTAACAATGCAAAATCAGCAAAGGTATAGGTTGCGGAAGTTTAGAAAGCTAACTCGTTTTTTTAGTTTAGTAATGTTATATGATTCTCTATCTAATGATTAACTCGGCATTCTTCCCTCCGTTATCAACTGCTCAAAAATTTCTTCCTTTTTCATAACCTGTTGATTTTCACCGCCAAGACGGCGAACGGCAACAGTGCCCTCTTCGGCTTCGCGCTTTCCAACAACCAAGATATAGGGAACTTTTTGCAAAGAATGTTCTCTGATCTTGTAGCTTATTTTCTCATTGCGCGCGTCGATCTGAACCCGAACACCTTGACCTCTCAGTTGATCATGTAATTCTTGAGCATAAGGCGCTGCTTCATCTGTAATAGGCGCAATAACTGCCTGAACAGGCGCTAACCACAATGGGAATTTGCCTGCGTAATGTTCAATCAAAACGCCAATAAACCGCTCAAAAGACCCTAAAACAGCCCGGTGCAGCATGACAGGGCGATGCCTTTTACCATCTTCTCCGATGTAACTAGCATCAAGGCGTTCAGGCAAAACAAAGTCAACCTGCAAGGTTCCGCATTGCCAATCACGGCCAATTGTGTCCTTTAAAACAAATTCAAGCTTAGGACCATAAAAAGCCCCTTCACCGGGATTTAAAGTGTAATCCAGGCCTGCTGCTGTTGCTGCCTCAATCAAGGATTTCTCTGCCAAATCCCACACTTCATCAGCGCCTGCCCGTTTTTCAGGGCGATCAGAAAACTTAACCCTAATATCGGTAAAGCCAAAATCTTTATAGATTCCCTGTAACAAGTCACAAAAAGCTTTCGTTTCTGAAACGATTTGCTCTGGCGTACAGAATATATGAGCATCATCTTGTGTAAAAGCGCGAACACGCATCAATCCATGAAGAGACCCTGAGGGCTCATTCCGATGGCACGATCCAAATTCAGCCATCCTTAACGGAAGATCACGATAGCTTTTCATACCTTGTTTGAAGATTTGCACATGACATGGACAGTTCATAGGCTTTATAGCCAAAATTTTATCTTCGGATTCAACGGTGAACATACCATCTCTGAACTTTTCCCAGTGCCCTGAGGCCTCCCAAAGGCTACGATCAACAATTTGTGGGGTCTTTACCTCCACGTAACCAGTTCGATCAAGACGTGCACGCACAAAGCTTTCAAGGTTTTTATAAATCGACCATCCCTTTGGATGCCAAAACACACTGCCTGGCGCTTCTTCCTGCATATGGAAAAGATCCAATTCACTTCCAAGACGTCTGTGGTCACGCTTTTCAGCTTCCTCTAGTTGCGTTAGATAATCTTTGAGCTGTTGATCTGTTGCCCAGGCCGTTCCATAAATGCGCTGCAACATAGGATTACGGTGATCCCCCCGCCAATAAGCGCCCGCTAATTTCATTAATTTAAAAGCCGTTCCAATACGTGCCGTTGACGGCAAATGCGGGCCGCGGCAAAGGTCAATAAAATCCCCTTGACGATAAAGCGTTATAATTTCACCAGCTGGAATAGATTCGATAAGTTCGGCTTTAAAATGCTCGCCTTCTTTTTTAAAAAATTCGATGGCGTCTTCTCTTTTCCATTCTTCGCGAATGAATTTTTCATCGCGCTTAACAATTTCGCGCATGCGGTTTTCTATTTTTTCAAAATCATCCAAGGTGAAATGTGTTTCTCTAAAAAAATCATAATAAAAACCATTTTCAATAGCAGGCCCTATTGTGATTTGCGTTTCCGGGAAAAGCTCTTTTACTGCAGCAGCAATGATATGCGCTGTGTCATGACGAATCACCTCAAGGCCGTCTGGGTCCTGGCGAGTCACAATTTCGATGGTCGCGTTTTCAGGCAGAATGCGCGTAAGGTCCCATAAATCCCCATTAACCTTGATAACAACGGCTTCCTTAAAAAGCCTTGGGGAAATTGATTTGGCGACATCTTCGCCGCTAACGGGGTGATCATATTGGCGCTGACTGCCGTCTTTTAGAAAGACACTAAACATAACACTGACTCTTTATTTTAAGGACCATAAATTGATTGATTTACATTGCCATCAACACTACTCTGATTTCAATCATTTCTTAAAAGTTAAAAAGGCATTTTTAATGCGTCCCCCGATTACAAGAGAAGATATTCTGCCACTTAATAAGTTTTTAGAAATTCGCCCGAAAAAACAAAAAGAAATTATAGAGATTAAAAAACACCGCAGAATCTCGGTTGGCCCCGACATTACTTTTTATTTCGAAAGTTATGACACCATTTGGTGGCAAATTCATGAAATGCTTAGAATTGAAAGAGGCGGAGAAGAACAAATTGAAGATGAATTAGAAGCCTACGTATCCCTGATTCCTCATAGCTATCCAGACCAAAGCCATGACTTGGTAGCAACCATGATGATAGAAATTGATAATCCAGATAGACGCCAGAAAGTTTTGTCACAATTGGGCGGCATTGAAGAAAGCATTTTTATAAAGTTTGAAGATTATAAAATCAAAGCAAAAGCCGAAGCTGATATTGAAAGAACCGATGAAACTGGAAAGACATCATCCGTTCATTTTCTTCATTTTTTACTGGATAAACATCAAATTCACAGCTTTATTCAGCCAGGCCAGGATATTATCATAGAAATAACCCATCCCCATTATGCGCATAAGGCCCTTTTGTCTGAAGGCGCGCGCCAGGCTTTGAGCAGGGATTTGCTGTTTTTTCGTTAATCCAATTACACAAGGAAGGTATAGAGATGATCGGTCAGAAAACGTACGGCACGGGGCTTAATAAAGTTTTAGTAATGCATGATTGGTTTTGTGATAGTACCAGTTATGATGCTCTTATTCCTTTTTTGGACACAACCCTTTTCACATATGTGTTTATGGATCTAAGGGGATATGGGAAATCAAAATCCATTCAAGGAGAGTGTTCTGTTGAAGAAGCAGCGGGAGATGCCATCGCCCTTGTTAATCATTTAAAATGGGATCAATTTCACGTGGTTGGACATTCAATGAGCGGAATGATTGCTCAGCGCATTGCCCTTGAGGCTGAAGATAGAGTTAAAAGCGTTATCGCCATCACCCCCGTTCCCGCATGCGGATCCCCTGTGCCAGAGGAAGTTCTAGCGTTTTTGAAGGATGCCGCCGTCAGTAACGATCAAAGTGCTGGCCAAATCATTGGTTTTATGACAAGCGGAAAGCTGCCCATGCGTTTTGTTGATTATAAGGTTAAAGAATGGAGAACAACATCCCTTCCAGAGGCGCGGGCCGCATATTTGCATATGTTTTCTGAAACCAATTTTGCTGATCAGGTCAAAGGCCTTAAGACACCCTTTTTGGTAATCGCCGGAGGCAATGATGCAGAAGGCTATAGTGAATCAGTAATGAAAGAAACCTTTTTAAAATGGTATCCAAATGCCGAACTTGCCATGATCGCCAATTCAGGTCATTACCCCATGCAAGAAACCCCTCTTTATCTGCTGAATTTGATAGAGGGGTTTTTAGGAAGGCATATGGAGAAATGATCAAAATCAAGTTTTGTTAGTGAGCATCGTTTTCGTATACAATTTGAAGTCCTGGCTTTAGAATAAAGGGCCCTCGAGTAGGATTATAAAAGCCCTTCACTTCATCAACGATCTCTCTGGTAAGCTCATTAATTTCCCCCCATTGGACACAACCTAACGCTCTAAGCTCCTTTTCAAGAGGAGTCTCTTTGGAGGCTTTAACCTCTTTCGTAGCTTTAAGCATAGCGGCCGCCTGTGTCATCCCCTCGCTTCTATAGCGACTAATCAATTCTGATATTTGATCCGTTTCTGATTTATGAGAAACTGGCTCTGCTTTTGTTTCTACACGGGGCGTTAGGATAGCCGTACCTTTTTCAGTAGGATCAGCCGCTGAAAACTTATCAATAAATTGTCCAGCTTTATGCCTGTTCTCTTCTTCACCAGACATTACGGCAACACTAGCTATTAATGTGCTTGTATATACAAACACAGTTATTAAAAGATACAATATTAATCCTAGTTTTGAATTTTTCATGTTTTATATATCCGTTTTCTTTAAATAACTTCCTAAGTATATAACTCTTTTATGCAGTGATTACAAGGTCTTCCTCTGTAAGAAAAGCATGCAATGCACCACATGATGCGTTATCTAGGCCTTGTAAAACACCAACTATAAGAATAGTTCCCCCATCATTAAGGAAAACAGGACCCCCGCTCATGCCATGAACAACAGGAAAATTAGTAATTTTATAATGCCAATCAGGATTGCCAAGTTTTGGATCAGCTCTATTTATTATTTCATTATATAAAGGGCTCGGCGAAGAATTAACCAAAGCAAAACTATGTCCTGATAAACCACCTCCCGGATAACCAGCGGCCCATATGCTAGGATTATCAAAATCTAAATCAGCTCTGGGAATAAATCTAGCTCCCTCTCCAAGAAGATCAGGATTTTTAATTTGCATCAATGCTATATCGCTATTAGCTGGCGCATCTTCTAATTTTTTTAAGTTTTGTACTCCACCTAAATCCAAAACCATCTTAGAATTTTCCTTTATTTCTGCAGTTGCCCCGCCTTTAAAAGTAACAACAGAGTTCATTTTTGGACCATTATGTAAAAACAAATGAGTTACTTTATAATCTACATAACTTTCCCAGTTTATTTTATCCCTACTTTCTCCCATTCTATTGTTTGGCAAAAAGTCTTCGGGATTTAACTCATTATGGGGGATAAAATATATTTCAAGATCTGCATCAGGTTCGATTATCCCAAAATGACGGCAGGTTAAAATAAAATTTTGTCCATCTATGTTAATAACCGAACCGCTGCCAACATACGATATTTGACGCACGCCTCCTTTTATTTCTACGAATAATATTCGACCAACATAAGGTATAATAAGGGGTTCAGTCTCTCTTAATCCGGGCGGCAACTCGCCCTCTTCTTTATTAAGCCAGAGGGAAGCAATTTCTATATCATTTCTTAAGCGCATTAAAGTACTTTTTACATTAAGAAAAGAAGGCTCTAAGGATTTTGGTAACGGCCCTCCCCTTTCTGCCCTTTCTTGATTTTCTTGATGAACCACATTAGCTAAAATACGTTCAAGATTAGGCAAGAATTCAGCTAAAGGATATTTACTTCTAATAATATGGGGGTTAGCAACTTTACTAAAAGTTTTATAAGAGTTATCTACTTTATTCCAGGTTTCAAAACCACTTTTAATATTTGCAAAGGGATCTTCTACACTATTGTATTCCTTAAAAAAACTTTCCGACAATCCTGACATATCCATGCCAAGAAGTTCAAATCGATTAAACAGATCCGCTACATAGTCTTTCACCCAATCATGAGAAAGAAATTTATCAGATGGTTGCCGTCCTTCACGACTTGCTGCAAGATATTCTTCATTAAAAACTTTAGGCACATCTTCCATTGCAGATACATTAGCAATACACTTCAAAAAGAAAAAAACAACCGACATTGCCGTAAAGATATTTTTATAACTGTTAGATTTCATCTTCACCAATCGCACTTTCATCAAATCAATAAACTCAATGTTCATTCAATAAGCTTAATATTCATTAGCGTAATTGATTTTCATTAAATTTTTGTTAATTGTCTTCACAAAAATCCTCTTTGATTTAAAACCTTCCGGATTATGATTTATACTCATTTCAGATCATTTTCGAAAAAGCCCGTCAATGGCGAGCAACGAAGTTGCGTGGCCATCCAGGTATTTTGCAACGCATTAAGAAAAAAATAATCGTCGGCCCCTTGACATTGCAAAAATCAACACTATATCAATTAATGATATAAATATATTTTTATTCATAAACGTTTATAAGTTGATAAGATGGGTTTGACAGGCTTTTTTGGTGGGAAAAGCCTGGATGGGAGAGGATTGTCTTTTTGCCATAACCGGCAGAGGGACATTCCCCCCACCCGTTCTAGGGTGGGTAGAGATGGGTGGGGATCTGCTTTTTTGAAGGAAATTTAGGGAAAGTTTAATTTTTTGCGAATTAATTCCTCACAACTTTATTAAGATTAATAGCAAAAAGCAGACCATTCCAAAGAAAAAATTTTCATAATACCCAGCCTTCTTACAGCGAGGATAGGAAGTTTTGAGTCTGCGTATTTATTGTGCAAAAAATATAGCAGAACTCCCTAAAAATGATTATCCATTTTTCGTCATGGCGAGCAACCAAGTTGCGTGGCCATCCAGAAAATACACTGGATCACCACAGCTCCTACGGAGCTTCGTGATGACGACGATTGTTATCTTTTTATTAAGAGGTTAGCTATAATCTTTGACGCGAAATTTAAAAGATTTTGGTTATTGCGTTTAGAGATTAACCAATGATAATGTCCATCCAATAAAATATAGAATCTACTTTTAATTACTCATGACTTCAAAATTTTGGGACAGAAAAACTATAGGATTAATAACATTAATTCTAATGTTGCTTGGTATCGTTACTATTCAGAATATAGCAACAATCTGGAATGCAGATAGTAATTATTGGAACAAAGCAGGTATAGTTATACAAGCTTTGCAACTAGTTATTCTTGTGATGGCCGCTATACTTACATACCGTGGTTGGCAGGAAGATCGGGAAAAAGATCGCGAAAACACGCGCAATAACATGCGACTACAATACCTTTCTGACGCATACATTTTAATTGCTGATTTTGTACAGCGTAACCCGCTGAATGCAGAAGAATTTAAAAAGCATGCCCAGAATATTGAGAAAGCAGCCGATTTAATAAATTTATTTGGAACAGAAGAAGAAATCACGGAGTTTGAAAAGTTTGCTCTTGATGCTTCGATACCAAACAAGCAAGCAAACTTAGATCGTATTCTTCAAATGCTAAGAAATAGGTTGAGAAAAGAGCTAAGCTTACCAGAGATTATGCATCCTCCTCGTGGAGTTAGATATAATTTGATTCAACCCATTCCCTCATCTCAACAAACAAATAAACCTGAGGCAGATCAACAAAAATCTCAAGGGTAGTTTCATAGATGAAAGAATTGTCAATCACGAGAAGCCGAAGGCGACGTGGTTATTAGCAAATAACAAAGCAATTAGATGACCAGAAAACTCCACTTTGCCTCTCACTTCCCACTCGGGAAATTTTCAATATGATGGCTGCCATCGCGCCCAAAATAGATGACTTTTTTTCCTTGAATATAAACCTCATAATGGCAGCATCCAGCTTCCATAATTTTACGTAGGAAAGTCACATAGTTGATTTGCTGTTGTTGAATCTCTTTGATTACTGCCTTTACAACCTCAGCATCAAAATTTTCAGAAATCATAGGAGAGTCAATCAGAGAAAAAGACTTTATATAAAACTCACCTTTTTGGCCATAGCTCAGCTTTTGAAAACCAACCAAATCAACAATATAACGCTCAACGCCAATGGCCGCTAATTTCATCACCACCTCGGGAAAGGTGATTTTTCCAGCCAACGACAGTTCCGTACATTCATTAATAACGTTTATATCCATCTTTTCCTCCCTGTTTTTATCCAGAAAGTGTTCTATTTTTTTGATTCAGTCAACTGTGGATTATAAGCTTTATCACCCCTTCCCTGTCAGACTCCCAAATCTTTTCTACTGCCCGCCAGGCTCGCTTAATACAATAGCTATCTCATCAGCCTCACTCTCGACTCCGTAACATTTACCGCGTCTATTGTTTGAATAATGCCATTCGCACCGTTCTCCATCATGAGCTCTTGAGTGATTAAAAACATCTTTTTGTTTGAAACGATTACAGGTTACAGGCGCTATTTCAGCTACAGCTTCGACAGGAGGGGTTGGATCATAGCATTGATCTTTTTGGGTGCGATCCCCCTTACCCCATTGACAATTTTTTCCGCCGGTTGTTATTGCCTTTTTGCAATTTTCTTTCTTTTTAATCTTAAAGCACACATCACGGCAAACTCTTTGTGAACCTCCTGCCACTTCAACAAAGCACAACCCAGCACGACCTTCACATTCATCTATATCGCGGCTTTTGCAATTTCCCTTTCCTTCAATCTCACTACCTGAAGATGAAGAAGCATTTATGGGATTTGCAAACCCTAACAAGCAAAAACAGAAACAAACCAGAAAAGTTCTTATCATAAACTTTTTCAAAACCAATCGTTTTTTATGCATGTGTGATTCCTATAAATCAATTTCACCCTATAATTTAGTAGAACAAAAAAAGAATGGTTAAGCAATATTTAGGGAAAGCTTACTTGATCCAACGGCTTAGTTCTTTTAAGATGTGACGTGTTCCATTTAATAAAATCAGAAAAAGATTCGCATGAGTACGCCCTACCCTTTTCGCAGCATCGAAGCCAAATGGCAAAAATATTGGCAAGACAACGATTCATACAAGGTCAATGACACTGGGCCAGAACCTAAATGTTATGTTCTGGAAATGCTGCCCTATCCATCTGGGCGCCTGCACATGGGGCATGTGCGTAACTATGCCATTGGTGATGCGATTGCGCGTTTTAAAACAGCGCTTGGTTTCAGGGTTTTGCATCCTATGGGCTGGGATGCCTTTGGACTGCCTGCAGAAAATGCAGCGATGCAAAACAAAACACATCCAAAAACATGGACCATTCAAAACATCGCTGACATGCGAAAGCAGCTGGATCGTCTAGGATTTTCCTATGACTGGGACCGCGAAGTTGCAACTTGTCACCCTGATTACTATGGACATGAACAAAAGCTGTTTTTGGATTTTTACAATAAAGGCCTTATTTACAGAAAAGAATCCTGGGTGAACTGGGATCCTGTTGAAAATACCGTTCTTGCCAATGAACAAGTTGTCAATGGCAAAGGCTGGCGATCAGGGGCTACGGTTGAAAAACGAAAACTCAATCAATGGTCCGTTAAGATCACAGCTTACGCTCAGGAATTATTGGATGATTTGAAAAAGATTGAAAATACTTGGCCTGAAAAAGTTGTAAAAATGCAGGAAAACTGGATCGGCAGGTCAGAAGGCACCCTGGTTCATTTCCAGGTGGCAGATCAAGATGAAACCATTGAAATTTTTACAACCTGCCCAGAAACACTTTATGGCGCTGCATTTTGTGCCATTGCGCCCACTCACCCCATTTCTGAAAGAGTAGCAAAAGAAAATCCAGCACTTGCCGTCTTTATCGAAGAATGCCAAAAAATGGCCACAACCGAAGAAGCCATTAGCACTGCTGAGAAAAAAGGATTTAACACAGGCCTTTTTGTAACGCATCCCTTTGATGCCAGTCTTAAGATTCCTGTGTATGTTGCAAACTTTGTCTTAATGGAATATGGAACAGGCGCGATCTTTGGCTGCCCTGCGCATGATGAACGCGACTATGAATTTGCAACGAAATATAATCTGCCAATGAAGCAAGTTGTCGACACAGCCGAAGTACTACCTTATATGGGTGAAGGCACGCTTATTCATTCAAATTTCTTAGATGGCCTTGATCGTCATCAGGGGTTCGAAAGGGCTGTACAAGAGCTTGAAAAACTGAAAAAAGGGACGCGGCAAATCTCTTATCGCTTGAGGGATTGGTCTGTTTCAAGGCAACGTTTTTGGGGCTGTCCGATTCCCTTCATTCACTGTGATTCTTGTGGTGCTGTTCCCGTCCCAGACGATCAATTGCCGGTAATTTTACCGGACGATGTTACCTTTGAAAAACCAGGAAACCCTCTTGATCATCATCCAACTTGGAAACATGTGGACTGCCCAAAATGCGGAAAACCTGCCTCAAGGGAAACCGACACACTGGATACGTTCTTTGAATCCTCCTGGTATTTCCTAAGGTATTGCTGCCCGCGCGCAAATGAACCAATTGATAAAAAAATCTGCACTGAATGGATGCCGGTGGATTGGTATGTAGGCGGCGTTGAACATGCCGTTTTACATCTTTTATACTCGCGGTTTTTTACCAAAGTATTACGAGATCTTGGATACCTTAACTTTGATGAACCCTTTACCAACCTTTTAACCCAAGGAATGGTTTGTCATGAAACCTATCAGGACGATAAGGGACAATGGCTTTATCCCTATGAGGTTGAAAAAGATGGAAAAGGAAATTTCGTTCACAGTCAAACAAACTCTCCAATCACCGTTGGTCGTTCTGAAAAGATGAGCAAATCGAAAAAGAACTCCGTTGATCCACAGCAAATTATTGACACCTATGGCGCTGATGTTGCAAGGCTTTTTGTTTTGTCGGATACTCCCCCTGATCGGGATTTTGATTGGAATACAGAAGCCCTTGATGGTTCCTGGCGATACATTAACCGTGTTTGGCGTATCGTAGAAGAAGCTTTACCTTTTTTGGAAAGCAATGAAAGCACAGATGAATCTTTGAAAAAAAAAGCCCATCAATACCTTGAAAAACTAAATGATGCGTATGAACGTAATGCTTTTAACAAAGCCTTAGCTTTTAACCGCGAACTTGCCCGTTTAATCGAAGAGAACACCAAAACAAGTTCTAAAACTGCATTAAAAGAAGCGATTGTAATCTTAATTCAAACCCTCGCCCCAATAACGCCGCACTTGTGTCATGAATTGTGGGATAAACTTTATCCAAATCAGGTCCTTTTAAATCAAAAATGGCCAAGCCTCGATAAAGCTCTGGCTGCCGTTGATGAAATCACAATTGCAGTACAGGTGAATGGCAAATTAAGAGGTTCCTTTATGGCAGTCCCCAACACACCACAGCAAATTATGGAAGAAAAGGCTTTATCTTTGCCGCATGTTATTGCCATTTTAGAAGGTCAAAAACCCAAACGTGTCATCGTGATACCTAATAGGATTGTCAATGTGGTTGTCTAGATTTTTATTAGCTGTTTGCCTAATCGGTATAACCGGATGCGGATTTAAACCCCTTCATCAACAAAAGGGTCCTGTTAACAGCGCCTCCCTTCCCTTTTATCTAAAAGTTATGGGTAATAATGATGACGCTTATACAACCTATCGTTTTAAGCAAGAATTATTAACTCTGTTGTCTAAACTACGGTTGCCACAAACTCAGAAGTTTGAGATTAGAATCAATTTAAGCGAAGGTTATGGTGATATAGGTTATGGAGCTGATGCAACAGTTTTGCGTTCCCAAGGAAGGGTCGCTGCAGCTATTCAGATGTACGATTCAGACGATAAACCATTTTATGAAAATACGCTTGATATCGTTAGTTCTTATACCATCAATGAATCCGAAGAATTTTCAAACCTGAACGCAAAGAACGCTACCAGGGATCGTTTGATTATAGCTTTAGCACAAGATGTTGCGCGTGAAATTTCAATGGTTCTTAGAAAGTTAAGTGATAATCCGAATGTTTATAAAACAACTTATTTCAAACCAAGAAAAATTAGCGAATCGAGTCTTTTTCCCAAAAAAAATCTTGACACAAAAGACAATAATTCATAAATTAGCACTCAGCAACTGAGAGTGCTATTATATAAAAAATTCGAAGAAATTAAGGTAAGGGAGTGAATCATGAATTTTAGACCGTTGCATGATCGTGTACTTGTTAAACGTACTGACGCAGATGAGAAAACCGTTAGTGGAATTATTATCCCCGATACAGCTAAAGAAAAACCTATGGAAGGTGAAGTTATGGCTGTTGGAAGTGGAGCTCGTAATGAATCTGGTTCAATTACCCCGCTTGATGTAAAAGCAGGTGACCATGTTCTTTTTGGAAAGTGGTCAGGAACTGAAATTCGTGTTGATGGCCAAGATTACCTTGTGATGAAGGAATCCGATATTATGGGCATCATTCAGAAAAAAGCTGCTTAATAAGCCCATTATTGTAATTAATTTTTGAAAGGAATAAAAAATGGCTGCGAAAGATGTTCGTTTTTCCACCGATGCTCGCGAAAAAATGTTGCGTGGTGTTGATATTTTAGCTGACGCTGTAAAAGTAACATTAGGACCAAAAGGCCGTAATGTTGTTATCGATAAATCATTTGGTGCTCCACGCATCACAAAAGACGGCGTAACTGTTGCGAAAGAAATTGAACTAACTGACAAGTTCGAAAACATGGGCGCACAAATGCTCCGTGAAGTTGCGACAAAGACTTCTGATCTTGCAGGTGACGGTACAACAACTGCAACTGTATTGGCTCAAGCAATTGTTCGCGAAGGTGTAAAAGCTGTTGCTGCTGGCATGAATCCTATGGATTTAAAGCGCGGCATCGATATGGCTGTTGAAGTTGTTGTTGCTGATTTGAAAAAGCGTTCCAAAACAATTTCAACAAACGCAGAAATTGCTCAAGTTGGTACAATTTCAGCTAACGGCGAAAAAGAAATTGGAGAAATGCTTGCAACAGCTGTTGAAAAAGTTGGAAAAGAAGGCGTTATCACAATAGAAGAAGCAAAATCACTACAAACAGAATTAGATGTCGTTGAAGGTATGCAATTCGATCGTGGTTATATCTCCCCATATTTTGTAACCAATTCAGAAAAAATGCTTTGTGAACTTGATAATCCATATATCTTGATTTACGAGAAAAAACTTT
The DNA here is from genome assembly GCA_019749935.1 of Alphaproteobacteria bacterium. Lineage (GTDB taxonomy): Bacteria > Pseudomonadota > Alphaproteobacteria > Paracaedibacterales > CAIULA01 > CAIULA01. The sequence goes on along the minus strand of JAIEPD010000021.1, from coordinate 16,539 downwards.
CTGGCCTACAAGCTATGCTTCCTGTTTTAGAGGCTGTTGTTCAATCAGGTCGCCCTTTGTTAATTATTGCTGAAGATGTTGAAGGCGAAGCGCTTGCCACACTCGTTGTTAACAAACTTCGTGGCGGATTGAAAGTTGCTGCAGTTAAAGCTCCTGGTTTTGGTGATCGCCGTAAAGCAATGCTTGAAGATATTGCGATTCTAACAGGCGGTCAGCTAGTTTCTGAAGATCTTGGTATAAAGCTTGAAAATATTGATCTTTCCATGCTTGGAACAGCTAAAAAAGTTGCAATTACAAAAGACGACACAACTGTTGTTGATGGAGCTGGTAAAGAAAGCGACATTAAAGCGCGTTGCAATCAAATCAGAGCACAAATTGAAGAAACAACTTCAGATTATGACCGTGAAAAACTTCAAGAACGCCTTGCTAAATTAAGCGGCGGTGTTGCAGTTATCCGTGTTGGCGGCGCAACAGAAATTGAAGTGAAAGAACGTAAAGACCGCGTTGAAGATGCAATGCATGCAACCAGAGCAGCAATCCAAGAAGGCATTGTTCCAGGAGGTGGCGTTGCTCTTGTCCGCGCTCTTACAACTTTGGACAGCTTAAAACCAGCAAATGGTGACCAAGAAGTTGGTATCCGTATCATTCGTCATGCATTGACAGCGCCTTGTCGTCAAATTGCCACAAACGCTGGTGCAGATGGTTCTATCGTTGTTGGTAAAGTTGTTGAAAATACTGATGCAAACTTTGGTTATGACGCGCAAACAGGTACGTATGGCGACATGATTAAAAATGGTATCATTGACCCAACTAAAGTTGTTCGTACAGCTCTTCAAGATGCAGCATCCATTGCGAGCCTCTTGATTACAACGGAAGCTATGGTTGCAGAAAAACCAGAACCAAAAAGCGCTATGCCAAATCCAGGCATGGGTGGTGGCATGGGTGGTATGGATTACTAAATCCAACCAACAAATGTTATGTAAAAAAAGGGCGAATTTTTCGCCCTTTTTTAATTGAAAATTAACAATTTAGTACTATATTAAGCTTTACGAATATTACATAAATAATAAGATTGGTTTTTTTAATATGAAATCTTTAATGCATGTTTTTGCTTTAGCAATCCTTATCTTATTTTCATTTGAAGCAAATGCTGAAGCTCCAAACGAAACGCTTACCAAAGAAGAAGCTCTTACATTTACCAAACAATTCATCGATGACGGTAAAGCACTTGCAAAACAGCACACTGATTTAACCAAGGAACCAAGTCCTGCATTAAAAATGAAATTCCATGATTTCCTCGTAACAAAAATTGCAAATAGTACTGCACGCAGCATCTTAGGAAGAGGTATTTTAAGTGCAGTAGCAGACCAAAAAACTTATATCTCAAATTTTATTTCTCAATTTGTTGGATACGAAGTTAAATTTTATGGTAGCCCAGAAAAAATGAAAATTTTTCAAGAGGCAACTTATGATCATAAAACTGCAAAAGTAGACCTTTCTCCCGACAAAACAATGGCAAAAGTAGAGATTTCGTTTTCCTATGATGGTAAAACAGCAGATGTTCAGTTTTTTATTGTTAAAGAAGACGGTGTCTTAAAGCTTGATGATTTAGGACTTGAAAGAATCAGCCAAAAAAGCGCTCAAACAAGCGAAATTAGATCCTTTTACTCTGCTCAAGGCAGTAATCCTCAAACATTCCTTACGTGGTTTACAAAAACAATCACTGACTATTTAGGAAGATAAACCGATTACCGGAGAGAATAATGAAATTATTTGCCAAGATATTATTGATGGTAAGTCCAATCATTCTCTCTAACGCTTTGATGGCAGCCCCTTTAACAGGGCCTGATTTATTAAAAGCTCTTTATGCAGCAGTTGACGCTCCCAATTATGTGGCGAAACCGGGTCAGGCGCCCTCCCCTGATAGTTTTTTAAAAAGCTTAGGTGAAACCAGATCCATTCATGGAATTCTGGCAGGAAGACAATTCACCAGCGCAACTCTCAGATCTGTAGATAGTGCTGCATTAATCCCTGCCCTCATTGATGCTATTAAAGAAACTAACAGGGTCGCAGGTGAAAATGATGCAATCATAGCGGAGTACAAAAGAGGGCTTGCTATGCATCAGCGAGCCGTTATAGAAAAAGCGAAGTAGAACTGACTCAGAAAACGCGTAAGTCATTTGGGAGAGTGCAATGAAGTTCCTTAGCCTAAAATCTATAGTTTTAATAAGCCTGTTAGTGGTATTTTCTGCTCCTCTTTTGGCAGCTGATGCCGCTAAAGATGAAAGAGATGGAGCAGCTTTATTGCCTGAATTTTATAGGGCCGTTGATGCTGGAGAATTAGAAACATTGGGAAAAACGGATGCAATGAGAGAAGTCCTTTCAGAGAAACCATTTACCAGTGCAACCCTTATGTCTTTAGATAGTTCTGTTCTTTTACCTGCCCTTATCGCAGGGCTTAGAGAAAATAATTTAAAAATAACGCAGCATGCACAAAAAGTTGCTGCCTTTGATGCTGCAATCGCTAATCTACGTGCAACGCTGATTGCGCCAGGAAAACCAGATTTAACGGCTTCCTCTTGCGGAGCAGACTGTCCCCGTAAACCTCATTAGGATTAGGGTTTTGTTTGAGCAATTTATATGCTCTGTTATACTTCTCTCATGACAGCAAAAATCCCTCCTTCAGAAAAAAGCATTATCGATTGTCTAAAGATTCATTACGGCATTGAAGTTGCTGTGCTTTCACTCCTTCAACTAGGTGCAGATGTTGATGCGTCCGTATACAAAGCGCAAACGCATAGCAAACACTCTTACTTCGTGAAATTAAAACGGGGTAACCGTCTGGATACAGGCGCAATTATAATTGAGCTGTTACGAAATGCTAGAATTCAACAAGTTATCCCCACCATTAAAACAATCAACGGACAAGAAGCTGACATTAATGGATTTACACTTACTTTGTTTCCCTTTATTGAGGGTCAAGACGGATTTAGTCGCGACTTAACAAACGATCACTGGCATACGCTTGGCAAAGCGATGCGTCAAATTCATGAAATCAATGTACCGATCGAAATTCAAGAGAAAATCCGTCAGGAATCATATTCACCCAAATGGCGAGAGATCGTTAGGTCTCTCTACTCGCTTATCGAAGCTGAACCGAGTGGTGACAGAGTTGCCATTAACCTATTGGCATTTATGCAGAAACATATGGTCACCATTCAAAGGTTAGTTGATCGAGCCGAACAATTGGCACAACTGGCCCAAAATCAAGAACTTTCTCAGTTTGTGTTGTGCCATTCAGATCTTCACGGCGGCAACATATTGATAGATAAAAACGACAGACTCTATATCGTGGATTGGGATGATCCCATCATGGCACCTAAGGAGCGTGACCTTATGTTTATTGGTGGTGGTGTTGCTAATGTTTGGAATAAACCGCATGAGGCAGAGTTTTTTTATAAGGGTTATGGAAATGCTGACGTTAACATGACCCTGTTGGCATATTACCGGCATGAGCGAATCGTGGAGGATATAGCAGTTTATAGCCAGCAGTTGCTCTTAACGACGGCCGGAGGGCAAGAGCGAGAGAATTGGTATAAACACTTCACAGCTCAATTTGCCCCTCAAGGTGTGGTGGAGATAGCATTTGAGACAGATAAAAAACTTAGAATATAGATCTAATTCCGTTAATGCTAATTTTATCTCTACAGTTGTATGTTGATTACCCTTTTTTCCCTGCCTTCCTCGTCCTAAGTTTTCCTGGTGCTTGGCACCAGGATCCATTCAGAGGTGCTAAAAGGTTAATGTAATGGAGTCAGATATCTATCTACCTTAATTGTAGGATCTGTCTGTCCTTCGCATGGACTCTGTGATCAAGTCACAGGGAAATTTGCTTACTTAGTTTTGCAGGTTCTAAATATGCAACTGTAGCGTTTTTTTCTTATGAAAAAAACAAATTCTACTTTATGAAGGCTTGGACTATTGCTATCAAAAATTTTGGACATACTAAATTAGACGCAATTAAAAACGAACATATAGTCTTTAATAGTTTCTTTACAATTGTAGGTTTATTCTATTGCTGTGGATAAGAGGCAGGATTAAGTGTATGACAAATTTATTTCATAAAATGGCAGTCGTGATTTTATTGATGATAGCATCTTGTGTTGACGGGTATACTGCTGTTGACGGCTATACTGCTGACCTGGGACAAGATTTATTTCCAGCTATTGAAAAAATGTCACAAGATCTGTACCGAACAAAGGTTCCTGGTCAAGATTACTATTTGTTTATGGAACGATTAACCGCTGAAAGTATAACGTATTGGCAATGGTACATGGGTATGCAGCGTAATCATAAGGTAGAGATTGGTACAGGTTCAACTGAATTAGGGGCCATGACGGCAGCAAAAGTTTTGAGGCATGGAATTCAAGGCTTGGATGAAAAATGGATGGTAACTGTTCGATCCACCCCCGAATATAAGCCTATACAAGAAATCATGTCGTTGTGGAACATACCCTTTGATGAAAAAAATAGACTAGAAATTTACGAAGGTAATGGATCAGAGGATCAGTATGACCAATATGAGAAATTTGCTCGTATGATACGTATGTTTGTAACGGTGACATCCACACCTGAGGCCCTGCTCACCACCCATTTGGGGATAGCACGCGCTGTTGATACTGCTGGCTATTTGCCACCAGATTTTTCCATGAATGCTCATTCAATGGGAGCAAAGGTGATGTTGATGAGAAACCCCAACCGCCGTTATATGACGAATGCCCCTGTGTATAACGCTGGGAAGATATTGGCAAAGCGTATGCCTGAACATTCAGTGTTTATGAGGTTACGGAATGATAAAGATCTACCTTATGCAAATATGGTAAGGAATATTTATAGTAAAACGGGCAAAGATGTGACAAAAGAACTTCAAGAAATGGCACAAAAATGCCCTCCGTTAATGGCAATGGATCAAAGTTATAAACCTAATGAATTTATCATTTATGAGAAAGATAACCCAACTGTTGAATGGCTTCATGTACATAAAGGTGACCCGACGTATGCTTGGATATTTGAAGGTCGTGCTAGAGATACAGGGTCAGAACCATATGTATTAAGTGATCTACATGTATTAGCAAATTATAGCCCAATTGAAAGGGTGAGATAATCATACGTGCAATGTCATTCGGTTAGTAGTAGCGTGAAATTCGGGATTAAAATTTGGATAGAGTTATCACAAAAACAATGTATTTTAATGATGCAATCATGGATCCTTGTGTCAAGCACAAGGAATACTGTATTTTTCACTAAATGTGCCAGTTTTCACATGGTAAGCGAAGCGCGATCATAAGATCCATCTAGCAATTTATCTATTTTTAATCCCGAATTCGCGTTCATAAAATTACAACAGTAATGTTAAGGTCCTTTTTGCTTATCCTCAATCAAATGATCTTGGGTATAGGTATCTCTTAAAAATCTAAGCAGGAACCAGCTCAAAATTAAACAGGCTGGAACAGCAAGAATTGAAACTTGATAACATGTGTTGGAATAAACCCTAAGGCCTGTTCCTGAAAGTTGACCATCCCAAACAAGATCCAAAATTAATCCCAATATTGGCTGGAAGAAAACACCACTCAACATCACAAGAGCATTTGTAAAGGCAACAGTTGTCCCGCTAACCTCATGTGTACTGTTGTCCTTTGCACAAGTGAAACACAACACCTGTCCACCGATCATCAAACCTGCCAAGAATAACAAAATAAACATCAGCCATAAGCTAAAATATTCTGCAAAAGCAATGGCTATAAACAAAAGACCTGCAAGCAATGCCGCCAGTCTCATAACTTTTACATAACTTTCTAAATACTCTGTTACCCATGCCGTAACGAGGCTTCCTAAGGCCACACCGATGGTAAGCATAATGCTGGCAGTTGCTGCAAGTTCATTTGTAATGTTGTAGCTATTCATTAAGAAAGGTACCGCCCATAGTTCGGTAAATGCAGAAATTGGTAAATACATAAAACCGCCAACGATACCTGCAAGCCAAATTTGCTTGTTTTGGACGATAATCTTCAAGCTTTCTTTCATGCTTAAGGATGATTTATTTTTTTGATGGCTATTTTTTTCTTCCGCAACAGCCGGTTTATCTTTAATCCAAAACCATGAAATAAGAACAACAGGAATTCCTAACAAAGCCGTCATAAGAACAGCTTGGCGCCATCCAAATGAATTCACCATCATCGCTAATGGACGTCCCCCAAATGTCGCCCCTAATGTTCCCATCATGTTTGATAAACCAGCAAGAAGCGCGAACTTTGCTGGACTAAACCATACGGCGGTAATTTTTAAACAACTAATAAATGCACAAGAAGAACCCGCCCCTATCAAAAATCTTCCTATCTGAGCCGTGATAAGACTGTGACTCTCTGCAAACAAGAATGTCCCAAGCACGCAGATAAACGCCGAAAGAGTGATAATTTTTCGAGGACCTAATTTATCAACAAAAAGCCCACATGGAATTTGCAAAGGAACATAAGCATAATAATAAAAAGAAGATAAAACACCAAGTGCCGTAGAGGTTACGCCAAAGTCTTGAATTAACTCTTGGGTCATCACACCGGGTGAAACCCGAAGAATCATTTCATAGAGATAGAAAACACTTGCAATCCCCCACACGATCCACGCTTGGAAACCTGAAGTTTCTGAATTCTTTTGGGTTGATACTCTTGATTTAGATAAACTCACTGCATCTTCAGGCGAACCAGCACGCATCACATACCTTCTTAAATTTATAATTTTTTATAATTCTAAAGTGCTTTAAAATTCTAAATAACAAACAGTCCAATATAAACTGCCTTATAGCAAACAGGCTATAACTTTAAGTGATTTTAGATGTTATTTTAAATCTTTAGGTATCTAGCTAACAGCATCCGTTTCAACACTATTATAGGTTTCACGAACATATTGAACGATAACCCAGCTTACTAAAAGCGCAACGGATACAGCTGAGAAAGCAACTTTATATGTCGTTAAATCATAAATAGGTGCACCTTCTACTGACATTTTACCATCCCATGCTAAGTCTAATAACATCCCAAGCAAAGGTTGGAAAATAACACCACTTACCATGACTAAACAATTCGTAAAGCCAATTGTTGTTCCACTGATATAATCAGGATTAATTTCTTTAGCTGCAGCAAAATAGAGAATCTGCCCACCTGAAATCATTCCCCCTAAGAATAGCAGAGGAAACATAAGAGTGAGAGGAATATTCGGAACATAGAAAACAACTAAAAAGGTCAAAAATGTACCCAAAGCTGACCATGACATAATCTTAACACGGCTTTCACACTTATTTGATAACCATGGCCCTATCAATGTTCCAAGAGCCATTCCCAAAAACACCATGATACTGGCTGTTGAGGCAAGCTCGTTATTGATGTTATACAGCTGCATTAAAAAGGGAACTCCCCATAGTTCAGCGAAAGCTGACAAAGGAAGATACATCATACATCCATAAAGCCCAATGAGCCAATTTTGTGGATTAGAAGCAACTATTTTCAAACCTTCTAAAAGAGAAGCATTTGCATGCTCAACATCCTCTTGGTTTCTTTTTGGAGTATTTGGATGATCGCGAATCAACATCCATGAAGCAATTGCGATACACGCCCCAACCACAGCCCCTACTAACATAGAAGAACGCCAACCAATAGCATTAACCATCATGGCACAAGGGCGACCACCAAAGGTCCCACCCAACGTTCCCATCATCATCGTCATACCAGCAATTCCAGCAAATTTACTGCTATCGAACCATTCAGCACCAATCTTAGCGCAACTTAAATAGGCGCAAGCAGACCCTGCCCCCATTAAGAAACGGCCAATTTGTGCAGTCAAAAGCGTGTCACTTTGCGCAAAATAAACGCTGCCAATCACGCACAAAACAGCAGAAAGGGTAATAACTTTCCTTGGGCCAAACCGGTCGACAATCACGCCGCAAGGGACTTGCAAAGCAACATAAGAGAAATAGTAAAATGATACTAACACACCTAGAGCTGTAGAGGTCACCCCGTAGTCCAGCATCAAATCGTTTATCATTACGCTTGGCGAAACACGTAAGATATATTCATAAAGATAAAAAATCCAAGCACAACTAAGGATTGTCCACGCTTTCAGAGATCCTTTTTTATTACTTAACTTATCTTCAGTGCCAATAGTTTCGTAACTCACTATTGATTCCACTTCGATTGATCTCATTATGGTGTGTTCTCCTATAACTTTAAAGTTCATAAACTAATTATTATTTTTAGGTTGTTCTTGGAAACTAAGTTCGTTAACTTCTAATTAAGTAACTGTACCATAAATTTCAAGCACTTTCATAACCAAAAATTACGAAGCGTGCTTTTTTATATATTTTACGAAATATAATTTTAAAAAATTGAGGTTTTTATTCTGCAAATAACGAAATACGCCTTTTTTTTAACTCTGCTCTTAACCGTTGCTAGTCTGGCATTTGGTCTGTTTATCTATTTTAAAGGTGACGGACCCCACAAGAAATATGCAAATGCCGCGATGCGATGGAGGGTTATGTTTCAAGCCTTTACGCTTATTTTGTTTTTTATATTACTCTCATTAAAAAGGTAGATATGGTTCTCTTATCTAGAATTTATACAAAAGGTGGAGATAAAGGAAAAACGGCTCTTGGTGATGGAGAGCGCATTTTCAAAGATCATCACCGCATTGAAGCCATTGGAGAGGTTGATGAAGCAAATGCTTTTATCGGCTGGGCTCTTCAATTCAGCGAGGGTGATGAAAAAGCCCTCTTTCAAAAAATTCAAAACAACCTTTTTGATTTAGGCGCTGACTTGTGTATTAAAGAGAATGAAAACACAGTCAGTAAGCTCAGGGTGACAAAAGAACAGGTCACCTTTTTAGAAACAATGATTGACCAATATAATCAATCCCTTCCCCATCTAACTTCTTTTGTACTACCAGGCGGCACTGAATTAGCCACGGCCCTTCATTTAGCAAGAACCGTAGTGCGTAGAGCTGAAAGACGCGTCGTTACGCTTTCTCGGGACAACAAAATTAACCCAGAAATTATTAAGTACCTCAACAGACTTTCAGATTTATTGTTTGTCTTAGCTCGCTTCTCAAACCATCAACCTTTCCAGACAGGTGACGTATTATGGATGCCGGGATCGAACTAACACCCAACAATGTGGGCATTATTGGTTCAGGCCAAATGGGTAAAGGGATTGGCCTTTCTTGCATTTTATCCGGCTTTTCAGTCAATCTTTATGATAAAGATATAACAGCTTTGGACAAATGCATTGAAAAAATCAAAACCTCTTTAGAAAAATTTTTCAATCAAGGGAAAATAACAAAGGAACATTTTCAGAAAACCGCAACCTTATGTAAGGCACAATACTCATATGATTTTCTTAATCAAATGGACATCATCATTGAAGCAGTGCCCGAAGACTATTTGATAAAAAAATCCTTATTTAAAGAAATAAACCCCTTTTTAAAAAGTGATACAATCCTTGCAAGCAACACTTCATCCTTATCAATAGATGCCTTAGCAAAAACCATTTCTTTTGCAGATCATTTTGTTGGTTTGCATTTCATGAACCCTGCAGAACTTATACCGCTTGTTGAAATCATTCCAAACCAAACCACATCAAAAACTACATTAGATAAGATCGAATGTTTTATAAAAACCCTTGGAAAAGAAAGCGTTTACAGTAAAGACAAACCAGGATTTATCATCAACCGCCTTTTGATTCCTTTAATAAATGAGGCGATCTTTCTTTTAGGTGAAGACGTAGCCTCTCCTCAAGATATTGATAAAGCAATGAAACTAGGTGCTAATTTTCCAATGGGCCCTTTAGCTTTGGCAGACATGATCGGACTTGATACCTGTCTTTCTATTTTACAAACCTTGGAAAGAGAACTTGACAGTGTAAAATACAAACCTTGCCCCCTTTTAAAAGAGTATGTAGAAAAAAGAAAACTGGGTATAAAAACGAAGTGCGGATTTTACCACTACTCTTAAAAAAAATTCATATTTGATATAAAAAAATAAAAAAAGGTAGCAAAAAAATCCATTTATGTTTAGAGTAATAAGATCAAACTTAAACTTATAAAAAAAAGTTAAGTTTGCAAAACCTCCTTATAATATAAAAAACTGTAAACGTTAAAGTAATCATGTCTTACAAGGGACTTAACTGAAACAAAGTATGTTACAAAAAAAACCGAGACCAAAAGTTAATGGACGCAACAAAAGTTCAATGCCATTAAATCATTCCCAACATAAAGAAGCAAACTACGGTAGTTTTGATTCTCAAGAAAACAGACAAGATAGACCTCGCCATAATAACCATAGAGGCAATCATCAACAAATGTTTGATAAATATATGAATCTTGCGAGAGATTCGCTGACTGCAGGGGATAGAGTTGCTGCTGAATTTAATTATCAGCACGCTGATCATTTTTTAAGACTGATGAATGAACGCAATCAAGATCGTGAATTTAAACCTAATCATAACAGACCCCAGCATCGACATAATAATAGATTTAATACAGATCAAGCCCAATCCCAGGAAAAAGAAAATTCTGAAATTGTCCAAGAGAACGACTCAGAGAAAGCATTAACAACAGGATCGAAATCCACAGAAACGATAGAAGAGCCCATTATTTCGGCTTAGCCTCTCGACAATAAACAGAGTAAGGATTATAAATTCAGTTAAAGGGCATGGTATTCCTTTGCCCTTTGAAATTCCTATACCCAATGAATTTCAAGAGAGCTGCAGAAAAACGAGAATCGAGGAGTGTAAGTGTATGCAGTATACACGCGCACAGCAGGTTTCGATTTTTTTGAACAGGTATCTTGAAAGGCGAAGGGTATAAATAACTTAACCTACAATAGTCTATAAAAAGGATGGCAAGTTATGAATTTAGAAAGATACACTCAACGCACTCAAGGCATGCTACAGAACGCGCAGATGCTTGCGATTCGCGAAGGGCATCAGCAATTTAATCCTCTCCATCTTTTAAAAGTTTTACTAGATGACCCAGAGGGTCTTATCTCTCAGATAGTCCAAAAAGCAAACCCGAATAGTTCAAAACTTTTAGGTCTTGTTCATCAAGAGCTTTCAAAACTTCCAAAGGTATCTGGCGGCGCTGCAGGTCAAGTTTATCTCAGCCCTGACATGGCAAAAGTCTTTGAGATAGCCGAGAAAACCGCAGATAAGACAGGCGATAAGTTTGTCAGCGTTGACACGCTTTTGCTGGCCCTAATCCAAGTGCAGCCAACCAAGTCCCTTATGGAAAATTCTGGCCTTAATGCGAAGAATTTAAATGAGTCTATCGAAATGCTTAGAAAGGGACGTAAAGCTGATTCTGCCACCGCTGAAGAAGGATACGACGCCCTAAATCGCTACGCCCGTGATTTAACCCAAAGCGCGCGCCTTGGAAAAATTGACCCAGTGATTGGCCGTGATGAAGAAATTAGGCGCACCATCCAAGTGCTATCCCGAAGGACAAAAAATAATCCTGTTCTCATCGGTGAGCCTGGCGTTGGAAAAACCGCCATTGTTGAAGGCCTTGCGCAACGCATTATCAAAGGCGATGTACCTGAGAATTTAAAGGATATGCGCCTAATGTCTTTGGATCTAGGCGCATTACTAGCCGGCGCTAAATTCAGAGGGGAATTTGAAGAGCGCTTAAAAGCTGTTTTATCTGAAATCACCCACGCCGAAGGCGAAATCATTTTATTTATTGATGAACTGCACACCCTTGTCGGCGCCGGAAAAGGCGACGGGGCTATGGATGCATCCAATATGCTAAAACCAGCATTAGCGAGAGGCGAGCTTCATTGTATTGGGGCCACCACATTAGATGAATATCGTCAGCACATCGAAAAAGACCCTGCCCTTGCCCGAAGATTTCAGCCTGTTATGGTTGATGAGCCAACGGTTGAGGATTCGATTTCGATCCTGAGAGGCCTTAAAGAAAAATATGAACTTCATCATGGTATCCGCATTAGTGACAGTGCAATTGTTGCTGCCTGTACCTATTCCCACCGCTATATAAGTGATCGCTTTTTGCCTGATAAAGCAATCGATTTAATGGACGAGGCTGCCAGCCGTCTCAGGATGATTGTTGACTCAAAACCCGAAGAACTCGATGAATTGGATCGCCGCATCATTCAGTTAAAAATTGAAAAAGCAGCCCTTAAAAAGGAAACCGATCCAGCTTCTAAAGACAGATTAAATAAATTAGAAAAAGAACTTTCAGAATTACAAGAAAAAGCAACCTCCTTAAACGCCATATGGCAAAAAGAAAAAGGCGCTTTGGATGAAGATCGTAAGATAAAAGCTCAGCTTGATAACGCAAGATCAGAGTTAGAAAGGGCCCAAAGAAGGGGCGATTTAACCCATGCCGGCGAAATCATGTATGGGATTATCCCAGAGCTTGAGAAAAAGCTAAAAGAATTGGGTGAGAAAACGTCTTCAAAAAACATAAAAGAAGAAGTCACCGAAGCTGATATTGCCCTGATTGTGTCGCGCTGGACAGGTATTCCTGTTGAAAAGATGTTAACAGGGGAGCGTGAAAAACTTTTAAAGATGGAAGAACACCTCAGGCAGCGCGTTGTTGGTCAAGAAGATGCCATCAAGGCTATCAGCAATGCCGTCAGAAGGTCGCGCACGGGTATTCAAGACCCTAACCGCCCGATGGGATCCTTTCTTTTCCTTGGGCCAACCGGTGTTGGAAAAACCGAATTAACCAAAGCCTTGGCTGATTTTCTGTTTGATGATTCCTCCAACATGATCCGCATTGATATGTCGGAATATATGGAAAAGCATTCTGTCTCAAGGCTCATAGGCGCCCCACCCGGTTATGTTGGTTACGAGCAAGGCGGGGAATTGACCGAAGCTGTTCGAAGAAAACCTTATTCTGTTATCTTGTTTGACGAGGTTGAAAAAGCTCACACAGACGTTTTCAATGTCCTTTTGCAAGTTTTAGATGATGGACGCTTAACAGATAGCCAAGGGCATAATGTTAACTTTAAAAACACAATTATAATCCTCACTTCAAACTTAGGCTCAGAAGCATTAAGCGTTAACGAGCCCAGCGGTGATATTCCCCCCAAAGTTCGTGACCAAGTCATGCAGGTGGTCCGCCAAACCTTTAGGCCTGAATTTTTAAATCGTCTGGATGATATTATCATCTTTAATCGTTTGCATCGTGACGAGATGAAAACCATTGTCAGAATTCAGCTGAAAACCCTTGAAAAACGATTAATGGATAAAAAAATCACTCTTCATTTCGAAGAAGACGCCTTACAGTGGCTGGCCGAGGCTGGATATGATCCCGCTTATGGAGCAAGACCATTAAAGAGAGTCATCCAACGTCAAGTCCAAGACCCCTTGTCACTTAAAATCCTGTCAGGCGATGTGAGTGAAGGGTCCAAAATTGTCGTGACAGTTGGAAGTGATGGGCTGGAGTTGCAGTGAAAGTGCTGAAGAGCATTCTAAATAAGGCTATGCATCTTAAAAAAATAAAAGATTATTGTCATCCCGGAAAGTAGGTGAATCCAAGCTTTGCTTGGATTATGAACCGCTTATCCGGGATCTTTATGAATTTCTTAACTGGCGTCATAAGATTCCGGATCTTAAGATTCACAAAACGTCTAAAGGCGTTTATTCATCTAAATCCCGGAATGACAACGGTTATACTGAGTAAACAACCCTTTCATCACCATTACGAGGCGCCACAAGGCGCCGTGGTGATCTAAAAAAATATATTAACTCAAAAAACGTAATATTCGTGCTTTTTTTCAGAAAAATTATTAAGATGATGTCTCTAATACTTATAACTCCAACCAACTAAAAAGGCAGTCTAATGGTCAATGATTTAGAAGAAAAAAAATTGATGAAATTATTAAGGCCCAGGATTCGGAAGGCGATATTAAAAGAAAACTGTGGAGTTTAGGAATAAAGTATCAAGATGATTTAAAGAGTTACCAATTAGGTTACACAATAAATTACAATTGTTTTGCTTATGCTCTCGATTTTCACCGCAGTGACTTGTACCTTAAAAAGCTGACAGAACTTTGAAATAAAGCTTATTTTAAATTAAATTTTATTCAATTTTTACTTGAGAAAATAGCCCCCAACGAAGTACAAAAGCCTGTAGTTGGAGATGTGGTTTTCTATTTTAGTAACAAAGAGCCTAAGCATACGGGCAAAATAATCAGCATTAATTCAGATACCATTGAGATTGAATCTAGTTGGGGTGAACGGGTTTTATTTAGGCGTACTCTTTGGTATGTACCTACGAGTTACGGAAATGAGATCATATTTTTTAAATCGATTGCTCTTCAAGAGACTGAGAAACATTACATTGACTTTACTAAAATAGAATCCAAAAGCTCAAAATAATTATCCAGCACAGCCCTTAAGTCATTCAAATTTCTCCCTCACCCAAACCTTTTCTTTCTCACCCACATACGCGTCAAGACTGAATCTTTTAAGATAAAATGGTGAAACAAGGCAGCCAAAATATGAACACACACAATGCCAATGGTTGCAAAGGCAGCGTAAGAATGCACCCTTGCAGCCATTGAGGAAATATCAGAATCTAGGGGCATAATCACAGGAATCGTAAACAGATTAAAAAATGTTATCGGATAATTACCAGCCTCTGACATAATGAAACCGCTTAAGGTCATTGTGAACATTGCCCCGTACAGAACAAAAACACTAAAGCGTGCAATAAGGGCCATGAATCCCGTTACAGTTAACATAGGGGTGGGATTGATCCATCTCCACACAAGCCTTACAAATAATAATACCAATAAAGTCACACCCACTGACTTGTGGATCATATAGTAAAAATTCCATTTAACAGGCCCTGGTGGCATTGATGTCATAATAAAACCAAAGGCTAACATACTAATGATCGTAAGCCCCATCACCCAATGAAGAAGCTTTGCAATCAAACCAAACTCATGGGTTGTATTTTTCCATTTCGACATAGGGCACCGTCATTTTTGAAGTAAGTTTACTAAAAGTTTAACAACTTTTTTATCCTTCCAGTCAACCATTCCGACAATACGTCCCATTTCAAAACCGTCTTTATTGATGAAAACAGTCGTTGGCAGCCCTCTGATTCCAAAGGATTTATATAAACCTCCCTTTTCATCTAGAGCAATTGGCAATCTCTTAATAGAATGAGTTTTATAAAAACTACTAATCTTTTCAAAGGTCTCGGTGTCCCCGCCTGAACATAATGCAATGTTTACAATTTCATCATTTGCTGCAAAAGAATCATAATGAGGCAGCTCAGCAATACAAGGACCACACCATGTTGCCCAGAAATGCAGGATAAGTGGTTTCCCCTTATAGTCAGCAAGCTTTACCTCTTTCGTTCCATCATCTTTAGAAAGCTTAAAAGAAGCATCAGGAACTTTCTTAGGAGAACTTAAGGGTTGATACTCAATATCTAATAGGCTTAGCGTATAACCTTCCGGTTCAGGCGTCGAAGTTGGCGCTAAAAGACCAAACATCTTATAAGAAATAACGATCAAGATCGCAATTACAACACCAACAGTAAAGCCATTTGGTTTCATTATTTTATATCCTTTATACTTATGTGACTCTTATTCATAGCCAACATCAATTAAATACAAACCATGCGGGGGAGCAGTTGGACCTGCAATCGTTCGATCTTTAGCCTCTAAAATTCTTAAAAGATCTGCCGGACTCCATTTTCCTTCGCCGATTCGCTTGAGCGTTCCCATCATAATTCTAACTTGATTATGCAAAAAAGAACGAGCCTTTATGGTTGCAATGATTCTTTCTCCTTCTTGTTTTATATCAAATTGTGTCAATGTTTTTAAAGCACTATTACTTTGGCAATCAGCTGATCTAAAAGAACTAAAATCATGACTGCCTATTAAATGATTGGCTGCCTGTTGCATTGCCTGAACATCTAGATTTAAAATCACATGCCAGGCTCGTAGCCGATCGAGAGCTAACGGAGTTCGCCTATTTACGATATGATAATGATAAGTTCGCGAAAGTGCTGAAAAACGAGCATGAAAATCAGGGTCTGCTTCCTGGAGTTTCAAAATGACAACACCCTTATCCCTTAAATGAGCATTCAGAGCATCTTTTAGGCGAAAGCTTGAATACTGTTTATTCAAGTCAAAATGACCCACCTGACCTGTTGCATGAACGCCTGTATCTGTGCGCCCTGCCCCCTCTACTAAAGGTTTATATCCCATAATTGCTTCTAAGGCATCCTCTATAGAAGCCTGCACAGTCACAAGGTTCTTTTGCCTTTGCCAACCGTGGAAAAAACTGCCGTCGTATTCTATATAAACCTTATACCTGAAAGAAAAAGGCATAGATGAACTTAAAGATTTTATGTACATAATTTTAGTTACAGCAAAAAAATAAATAAAAATTAACTTAATTTTAAGAATACCTCCCTTATTGTATAAGCAAGGCAACAAGATTGTGCTGGTTTTTT
>JAIEPD010000077.1 GCA_019749935.1 Alphaproteobacteria bacterium | reverse complement strand
ATAAATAAAAATTAACTTAATTTTAAGAATACCTCCCTTATTGTATAAGCAAGGCAACAAGATTGTGCTGGTTTTTTTTAAGTTTGGAAATAGAAAACAGCAAATCGATTATACGGAGGTAATTATGTCAGAAAGTACACAACACAAACTAGACCGAGTTCGCCCCCCTCGCGTTCAGATCACATACGATGTGGAAATTGGTGACGCTATTGAAATGAAAGAACTGCCATTTGTTATGGGTATTATGGCAGATTTATCAGGTATGCCAGCGGAAGCACTTCCTCTCATCAAAGAACGTAAGTTCGTTGAAATTGATAATAACAATATTAACGAAATTATGTCCTCGATTAAACCACGTTTAGCTATCAGAGTTGATAACAAACTTACAAACGATGAATCACAATTAAGCGCTGAACTTTTCTTTAATAACATGGAAGATTTTGAGCCACTTAATGTTGTAAAGCAAATTCCCCCTCTCGCTAAGTTATACGAAGCTCGTTCTTTGTTAAAAGATCTTTTAACAAAACTGGATGGAAATGACGCTCTTGATCACTTACTTCAAGAAGTTATCACGAATACAGAACAACGTGACGCTCTTCAAAAAGAATTGGGCATTGCTGAAGCGCCTGCTGAAGCTCCAAGTGCATAAAGCAGCTAAAACGTAACAGCAGAATATACATAGGAGAAAAATAATGGCAGACGAAACTCAAGCAGCAGCCCCACTCACTCTCGAAACTTTGTTCCTGCAAGGAAAATTGGTTCGTGATGAAAGTCAAAAGCCTTTTGCACGTGATCTTGTGCAAGAGTTTGTAAATCAACTTGTTCAACAAGGTAACGCCGTCAGCAAAGATGCTGCAGCCTTTTTGAATCAACGCATTCAACAAATTGATGAGCTTATTGGTGCGCAGTTAAATGAATTTATGCATCACCCAGCTTTTCAAAAATTAGAAGGTTCATGGAGAGGCTTAAATTACCTGGTGCAAAATACAAACACCAGTGCAAATTTAAAACTACGTTTACTGAATGTAACCAAAGCAGAGCTTTTAGGCGATTTAGAAAAAGCTGTTGAATTCGACCAAAGTCAACTTTTCAAGAAAGTTTACGAAGAAGAATACGGCACATTTGGTGGACATCCTTACTCATGTTTGGTTGGTGATTATGAATTCACACGCCATCCACAAGACTTAGAGTTAATTGAGAAAATCTCAAACGTAGCTGCAGCAGCACACGCCCCTTTCATAGCAGCTGCTGATCCAAAACTTTTTGACTTAGATAGCTTTGAGCACTTGGGTGTTCCTCGCGATCTTTCAAAAGTTTTTGAAAGCCTCGAGCTTGTAAAATGGAATGGTTTCCGTAGCAGCGAAGATTCAAGATACGTGGCACTTGTGCTTCCTCGTGTTTTGATGCGTCTTCCTTATGGCGCAAATACCTGCCCAGTTGAAGGATTAAACTTTGAAGAGACTGTTGTTGGAACAGACAGCAATCACTTCTGCTGGGGTAACGCAGCATATATCCTTGGACAACGTATCACCAATGCTTTCACTAATTTTGGCTGGACTGCAGCAATTAGAGGTGTTGAAGGCGGCGGTATTGTTGAAGGACTTCCAGCGTATACCTTTAAAACAACAGATGGTGACATTGCTTTGAAATGCCCAACAGAAACAGCAATCACTGATCGCCGTGAAAAAGAACTGAGCGACTTAGGTTTTATTGGTTTGTGTCATTGCAAAGGAACTGACTTCGCAGCGTTCTTTGGCGGTCAGACAACTCAAAAAGCAAGGGTCTACAACTTAGATGATGCGAATGCAAACTCAACCTTGTCAGCACGACTTCCTTATGTCTTAGCAGCTTCACGCTTTGCTCACTACATCAAGGTTATCATGCGCGATAAAGTTGGAAGTTTCTTAACAAAAGCTAACGTTGAACTTTATTTAAACACTTGGATTGCTAACTACATCTTATTGAACGACGATGCACCGCAAAACGTAAAAGCGCGTTACCCATTACGCGAAGCTCGTATCGATGTGTTTGATGTACCCGGCAAACCAGGAGCTTATAGAGCAGTTGTGTATTTACGTCCTCACTTCCAAATGGAAGAGTTGACTGCATCCATCCGTTTGGTTGCAACATTACCACCACCTGCAAAATAAGAAAGTAACACTTAAGGAAAATTGGCAGACTTAAAAAACTTAAAGTCTGCCAATCATAAAAAGGAGACAAAAGATGGCGCAAAACTATACGATTACTGAAATACCCGGTAAAAGCAGATTAAAACTTGCTACAACAGATACACAAACTGTTGATGACAAAGGCGTCAAATCGCCTGAGTGGATGATCCTGATGGATGACCTTTTAGTGTCAGACGTAGATGGCTTTAACGACCACTGCGAACTATTTGGTTGGTATGGGGAATCCAGTCGCTTAACGACAGGTGATATTAGCAACCAGCTATTCACTTCTGCTACTTTAAAGCACACTGATCTGACTCTATTATTGCCTAATGGTGGTCATGGAGCTCAGCTTGAAAGCAAAATGAACCTTGGTATTCCAATTTCTAACATTGAAATTGTTCGCCTCGGTAACATCAAGAGCACAAAAGTTAAATTACAAACAATTTCCTACACAAACTGTAGAATTCAAACATTCCAACAACAATTGGATAGAATTGTTTTGAATTTAATTGTTTCATCTAAAACAAATACCGTGTTTGTTTATGACAATGCGGGTACAAACAAAGGTCAGATGGTTAGCAAAGTTGATTACTCAAAGAATACCGCTGAGTAATTAAATTTAGCCCTTTGGGGTGTCATTTTGTCCTTCTTATTTCCTCTCTGGATGAGAGTTTTTGTAATAACAAAAACTTTCATCTGAGCTTTTAAAATTTATTTTCATATTCCTGAAATTATGTATTGATACATAATAATTTTGCATGTATACCTATAAAGCTATCAAAAAAAATTATAGGAAATAAAAATGCACTCTCTTGTTTCAAGAAAACTTATCTCTTTTTGTCTTGTCGCCTTTTTGAGCTGTCTATCTGTATATGCCTCAGATGATAGTGATGACGACTCACTGGATGGATTAACAGATCAATTAACTTCAAAAGCAAAACTTTCTAAAGATCTTACCTTGTGCCGCAGTAGAGGGGGAGAAGTTGTTGCAAGGCATGCAGATACTCTTCAGCTCTGCAAAGGGTGCAGCCTAACCTTAAAGAGAGCTGATTCAAAAAAACAAGCATCTAAAGTGGCTGAACTTTCAAAACGGGATGGATGGACAAGTCATGTAACAGTTGACAGTGTTTATGTGTATGAGATGGATGAAGAAAGCTATAGCGAAAACAGACGTCCATTTACAACAGGTCTTGGTTTTCCTGGAGTTAGTAGCACAAAAGATGTCGTTGTCGATTGGGCTAGCAATAAATCAACCCAAACATTTTCAAATCACTACAAACGCACATCAACCGGACATTCAGAACCTCAAGTCGTTGAAGATTTTAATGCGTTGTGGACAAAAGATTCTGCTTCTGTTGTGAGGCAATTTATTCCTCAAACTGAAAAGGAAAAGAGCAAAGCAGAATCTGTTGTGATGTGCGGTATTGAGCTTTATGGACCCTTCGATATGTGTGATGAATGTTTGGCAAAACTTGTCGAATTTAGGGCAGAACACCAAAAAGGACAAAAGAGTGTTTCCAAGGCTGTTCGTGATAAATTAAAAGGCAAATTTAAGGGCGATGATGAAGATGCTTTTGTTGTTGCTTATCATGGTTATTATCCCTATCACGAATCAACTTACTCAGCTGAAGATAATGATGAAGTCTTTCCCCTTACATATTCCCGTTCAAAGACAGGTCCACGCAAAGATATTTTTGAACATAAAAGTAATGATATTGGCGATATCAGTACATTGTCACAAGCAAAGTCTTTAGATACCAGTAAAGATATGGTTTATAGCCAAGTTCATCTGCTATCAGGACGAAAAGCTTCACTTGGCAGCGGCAAAAGAACTTTTGTTTTCTAAATTAACTTTATTCATAGCGCAAACCGACATTGCCTTCTTATATTCAACATATAAGAAGGTATCTCTTAATTCGACCTTTTAGTAATCTTGTAATATTTTCATTCTAAATTTAATTTATTATGATATAAAAATATTGATGAAAGCTATTACTTGACATTTCGACAAACAGACAATAAGTTAAAAATCCTACGGATAATTACAATCGATTGAAATTAAAAGAAATACTCGATCATGCTATTAAAACTTTTGGCAATCATTCTTTCAATTGCCAGTTCAAGTTTTGCTCAAGTTGAAAGCCTAGATGATAACCCTTCCGAACTCTATTTATTGCAAAACCCAGCTAGGCCAACCCATAAAGTGAAAAATGCAGCAAGTAGACAGATAAAAAGCAACACCTACGTACAAACAGAACTTCAGAGAAAAGTTAACAGGCTTAGGTCAATCACATCACCAAGTAACTTTTTGAAGCTTTTGAAAAGAGTCTCTCACCAAGCAAGCATTACAAATATCAACCAAGAAATATCTACTCCCGTAGCAGAAGCCCCTCTATTAGCAACTGAAACCGTAACGCAAAGTACCCGTTTAGTGAGTGCAGCTGATGAGAATGTAACACCGCCAGCAACTGACTCTTATCAAACGACGCAAGTAGCAATCATCAATACTTCCATGCCAGGCACAAAAAAGAAAGAAGATCACTCTACCAGAACCAAACCTATTCCCCTCAAAAAATACAAAGCATATACCAAAATTCAAAGGAATCACCAGGAACATCAATACACAACAGAAGAATGTTTAGATGAAGTTACCTTAGAAGACATCAAACAATGGAGAAAAGAAGCCTACAATTGGTCTCGATGTTTTCACCTAAGAAACGGATGGAGGATAGACAGAACTCCTAATAGCATATTAATAAGCCAAAACAATAAAGTAATCGCAAAAGCTGGTAAGGCGGGCATAATACGGTATGCAAATAAAAAAGATCTGATTATAAACACTGATGAAAATGGGATTACGATAAGACAGCAACACAATTTATTACTCAAGCAATTTATGCAGCTCGATCAAGAAATGACAGAATTAGATTTCCGTTTTGAGCTAATGCGTTTGGGCTTATATGAAGGAACAGACGAAGAAAAAGATGCTATTGAAACTAACTGCGACTGGCTTGATTCTGAGACTGTTTATTTAAGAAGCAGAGACCCTTATGAAAAATCTGAAGAACCTATAGATTATTTTACATTAGCAGTTTGGGAAGGTTATAGCGGGACTCTCTATCAAGAAAAGAATTGGCAACCATTAGAGATTAAATTTCAACATTTACATGACCGAATTTACATGCAAGCTTTCATAAAACAAGAAATCAAAGAGTTTTTAGGTGTTCTAAATAATGGAAAAGTCCTTCGTTTGCACTACCAAATGTCCCGCTCTGAGTTCCTTCGCGCAATAAATCAAACAGGCTTAATGACAGAAAGACAAAGATGGCCTCAAATAAAAAAAGATTGTTTTGTACACAATAAACCTAATATTGAAGCAGTCAAGTGCAGTAATGGAACAATTGCTTATTTCGTGGATCTATTCAATATAACGAATTATATTGCAGAAATGGTTGAACAAAGAATCGGCACTGCACAAGGACTATAAAGCTCCCCCCTTAGAGTTAATAAATTTTTAATAAATTAGTAACTAAAATTTAACTAATAAGGGAGACTTCTATGCGTGCACTTCAATCCGTTTCTAATGAGCCAAAGAATACTCTTGGATCAAAGCAATTGTTATTTAACCTGTTAATTGATGAAGAGCCAGACGAAGCCTGGGAAGATGTGTCAAAAAATCACCTTTCCTTTAATGAGGTCATTGATTCAATCATCTGTGAGATTTCAAAAATATTAAATACACGCTTAACGGAAAGATTTGATGATTACGAAGAATTAAAAGATGATCCTTTGAATTATGGAATTCCCTCGCTGTATGGGCTGACTGATTCCAACACTTTTGATGCATCAAGCCCTAATCAATGGTTAAAGATCTCAAAACTTTGTGAACGCGCGATTACTGTGTTCGAACCGAGAATGACCGATGTTAAAGTGACAATTGAAGGCTTTGCCCTGTCCAAGCAATCCTTGAATATTATTGTGAGAGGCAATGTTCATTTCAATAAAATTCGAGAAGAAGTTAGATTTCCTCTTGCAATTGAATGCGGAAATGGGCGATAGGGTTTTAACAAAAAAATTAAGAAACTCTTAAATACTTTCTCTTTATACTTAATACAATAAACATTGAATTCTATTTTTAGGTTAACGATGAAATTTCTTAGCAAACTTGTAATGCTTTTATTACCAAACGACTGAAGAAGAAGAGCAAGCAAAAGCTGAGCTAAAAAGGACTGTTAGCCAAGCTAGCAAATTCACAGCAGGCGAAGACAATATAACAGTCAGAGACCTTACTAAAATGCTAAAAAATAACAAAGATTATGCCCGTGATCATGCCTTAAAAGCTTTTTGTATAAAAAACAAGACTATGAAAATCTTAAAGAAAAGCTAGGCGTTACGGATGATGATATTGATCTTTACTCTGGTCAAGTCAAATCAAATGGTCAGACCTATGATCTAGCGAACTTAGTTCCTAACTGTTACTCTAAATAAGGTTTTTTGAGGATCTCTTCGACTTTCAGCAGTCGAAGAGCAACCTTAAAAGACCAGATGTATGCATCAAATTGAGATTGAGGCTCATGATTTATCTGAGCCTAACCATTCCCCTTGGATTCCAGAATGACCAATAATCCACAAAATCCAAATGAGTGGCCATCCAGAATATACATGAGGCTTGATAAATCTTAGCTCTAGAAATCCAAGGCTTTAGAATCCACTCTTAAATGACTTCTTACATTTGCAAAAAGTGCTTTAGAGTTTATATTCGTTTCATTTGGCCAGCCAGCTAACGTATCATCTATAAAGTCGAATATTTTATCACCTTTTCTTTTTTGTACATGTTCAGATGAGCTGTATTCATCATAAAGCTCATTTAAAGAATACAAGGCAACCACAGTACATTTTAATTGGTGCCTCATAAGTTTATTCATTTGATCACTTGTTAAATTTTTTGAAGATTTCCTTTGAAAAGCTACTTTTAAAAGGCTAGCACTGTCTTCAAAGCTACTATTTGGATCAGTCCCTAAAAGTTGAGCCACATAACCCCTAATACCCCAAACATATGTTTCTGCTTCTTTTTCGGTTGCTTTTTGGAATTTAACACCGAATCTGCTGGTTCCTGTTATAAGCTGAACGGTTGCATCTTGTAATTCTGGATAATATTGACGATCAGAAACAACCCCCAAAATTCGCCCACTTAAGGGGAGCTTTTGAACTTGGGCAACATCTTTAGGAGCAAGCAAGGTATCATGAGCTTTGAAAAAGGCTCTCCATAAATCATTAGCTGTCCTTCTGTCCTGATCTGAAGACAAATTTTCCCTCAATAAAAAGGCAGCATGAATGCCTGTCTGAGGTTGCGCACAAATAGTTTCCAAGGCTATTAAAGAAAAATCAGAGGGATCCAAGATGGACGCTTTTGAACCCGCAAGCCCCCTCATATATAAAGGATATTTATCTTTTAGGATCTCCTGCCATAATGTATTGTCAAATGATTGAGATTTATAACGTGCCATATTACGGTTTTTTGAAACCATATTATAGGAATAGTCTGAGCGTCTGGAGTAATCATCCTCAATGCTTTCTGCTGTGTTTCCATAGCTGTCTTCTTGATCAATGGCTACACCTTTTGTTTTAAGAGTAGATAGGGCTTTTGCAGCGTCTCCGTCCCTCATAGCGAAGGCCATCAAAAGAGTATCTTTTTGTAAGCTTCGTTGTGCCGTCACTATTTGAATAAAGCGAGCGCTTATCTTATTCCCAGTTATAAATCTTGGGAATGGAGTCTCATCTTCTGCATACTCAATCAACATATTACCAACAATCACATCATCAGCAACTAAATCAGCAAATCGATCAAACTGATCTGGCTTAATAAGGTGAAGGTAGTTTTGCTCATGCTCGTTTCTATAATCTATAAGATGCTGTTTTAATTGGTCAGGTGCTTTAGAACTGATCACAGTTTCTAGGTCGAGACCCTTTTGCATTTGTTCCTCATCTTCACTTTCAGAATCGGATGATTCTTTACTATTCGCATCAGAATCAGATGCCATAGCGCCTGGAGAAAAGGTCGCTAGAATAAGCGCTAGTATGAAATAACTTAATTTTGATAAAAGTTGGACACGAAAACCTAAAAAATGCATGATCTAAATTCCTTGCTTAAAGAGGCGTAAATACGGTTTTTACTCATTTAAATTAGGACATTTAACAAATAAAAATGCCTTCTCACAGGTTTAGACGTCCTGATGCCTGTTTTCAAGAGAATTTTTTTGGGGACTTATGAATGAAAATTGTTCAGGGTACCCTTTGTCGTATGCGGATTCATTAAATTGAGATTTTAATGTGTTATGACTAAATTCAGGAATTCCTTTGTAGATTTCTGGATAGCCACACAACTTCGTTGTTCGCCATGACGGTATATATAGTGCAAACACACTTCTTGCCATCCCGGAACTTAGTTGATTATGCACGTTAGTGCATAAGGAAACTTAGGATCCGGGATCTCGTCATGTCTGTTAACAAATGTCTTAAGATTCCGGATATTAAGTCTTCACTGCGCTAAAGCTACAATTCCACTAAACTCCGGAATGACGCCTTTGGTTTTACATTATTATCGTCATGGCGAACCCCGTAAGGGGCGTTGCCATCCAGAAAACACCTTCTCTAAGAAATCAGCCACTAGATCACCACGTCGCTGTCGCTCCTCGTGATGACGAATTTGGTGGTTATGATTATTGTCTAAAAATACAGATCACATATACATACAAGCCCTCACCCAACCTTCCCGCCTCCTTGCCGATAACTTAAGGCCTCGGCGATATTGGGGCGGCGAACGAGATCAGATCCTTCAAGGTCGGCAATGGTGCGGGCAACCCGTAGAACTCGGTGATAACTTCGGGCAGACAGGCGCATTTTCTCAATTGCAATCGACAATAAATGCTGTCCATCCGCATCGGGTGTGGCAATCTCGTGCAGCTTTTCCCCATCTGTGACTGCATTTAAGGGCATTAGATCACCTTCACCATAACGCCTGATCTGTTGTTGGCGTGCTGCCGCCACACGGACTGCGATGGCATGACTTGCCTCACCCTCGTTCTTCTCTAATAAATCCACAGCTTTTACTTCGTTCACATGGAAAACCAAATCAAAGCGATCCATAAGGGGGCCTGAGATTTTTGATTGGTATTCCTCAGCGCACTTTGGCACCCGGTGACACTGGCGTTGCAGATCACCGTAATACCCACATCGACAGGGGTTCATAGCCGCAATCAATTGAATGCGTGCAGGGTATGTCACATGATTATTGGCACGCGCGACTACGATCTTGCCGGTTTCAAGGGGTTGTCTAAGGGATTCAAGTGTTGATCGTGCAAACTCTGGTAACTCATCCAAAAACAACACCCCCTGGTGAGCAAGTGAGATTTCGCCAGGCTTTGTTCGAACCCCACCGCCTATTAATGAAACAAGGGATGAGGAATGATGGGGATCGCGAAAGGGGCGTTCTGTTATCAAGCCGTCTTCAGGCAGTAAACCCGCAAGGCTATGGATCATCGTAACATCTAACGCCTCTGAAGGTTCTAGCCTTGGAAGGATACTGGGAAGACGCTGGGCTAACATTGACTTACCGGCACCAGGCGGCCCAACAAACAAAACATTGTGACCGCCTGCTGCTGCAATCTCTAGCGCCCTTTTAGCAAGCAGTTGACCCTTTATATCTTTCATATCAAGTTTATTGCTCATGCTAGCTGCGCAAATTTCTGCTTTTGGCGACGATAAAACTTGAGTTCCCTTAAAATGATTGATCAGCGCCAAAAGATTAGGCGCCGCTAGAATCGTCAGATCCCCAGCCCAGGCGGCCTCTCTGCCGCCTTTTTCTGGGCAAATCAGGCCCCGATTGTTAGAAACAGCATTAAGAGCTGCAGGCAAAACCCCAACAACTGGCGCTAAGGCTCCATCAAGGCCAAGCTCGCCAAGAACAGTATAGTTTGAAAGCTCAAGAGGATCTAAAATTTCCATCGATGCCATAAGGCCAAGCGCCACTGGCAAGTCATAATGGGACCCTTCTTTTTGAATATCCGCTGGTGCCAAGTTTACGGTGATTCGCCTTGGCGGCAAGCTTAAGCCTAAATGATGGAAACTTGCCCGAATGCGCTCTCTTGATTCAGCAACAGCCTTATCGGCAAGCCCCACTATATTAAAGTTCGGCAAACCGGGAGACATTTGAACTTCAACGGTGACCTCTTGCGTAGAGACCCCGTGAAAGGCGACCGTTGCAATTTTACTGATCATAAAAAAAGCCTACAGAATAGAAATATATCTATCCTATAGGCTATACGAAAATTATCTAAATGGCTTTAAATAAATTTAAGCTGCTGAGGCTGTCGCTGCTGCTTCACCTTGAACAATCGCTTCTTCTTCTGATTTTGCAATGTTCACGCGTACGGCAACTTTTACCTCTGGGTGAAGAACAACGTATGTTGTGTGAATACCCAATGTCTTAATTGGTGAAGATATTTCTACTTGCCCTTTGTGCAAATTATATCCAGCTTCTTTCAAAGCATCTTCGATATCGCGGCCACGAATGGAACCATACAACTGTCCAACTTCGCTGGCTTGACGAATCAAAGTCACCATTGCGTTATTCATTTTTTCAGCAACATATTCTGCCTCTGAACGGCGCTTTAAGTTAGCAGCTTCTAAATGCGCCTTTTGTTTTTCAAAAAATGAAATATTTTCTTTTGTAGCACGGAGCGCTTTTTTCTTTGGCAACAAAAAGTTGCGTGCAAATCCTGCTTTGACTTCAACTGTTTGGCCCATTTGGCCTAATTTCTCAACTCTTTCCAATAAGATGACCTGCATCTTAAGAACTCCCTAAACTAAAATTACCTAATCTGGCTTATTTTTTTCTGCGATACGCTGTGTTAAACCATACCACGGCTCGATGAAACCTAACAATACTATAATTAGAAGGGGCCAAACAAGCAAAAACGTTAAGAAAATGAGAATACTAAATCCAACGCCCTTAAAACGACCTGTAGAAAAGCGCAACTGACAAATACGGAAGCCAACTGCAGCCATAGGTAGACACCCCAAAAAGGCTGCTGTTTTCCCAATTAAGGAAAGGAGCGGCAAATGAAAAAAGTGATTCAGAATAATTAACATAAGGGCTGCCGTAACAACGATGTCCCAATAGTTTTCAAATGTATAATCACTTTCTTGTAATGATCGTAGTGCCTCCTGTTGTTTAACCAGAATTCGTTGAGCAACTAGGGCATTCATAAGGCCCGTTACAATCCAAGAAACCATCATGATTCCTGGAATGATATCAACTAATTGATCGACTAATTTCGCTTTATCAATTGTGAGTTCCGGGGGAATCATATCGTTCAAGAAATGGTGAATGGACCCTCTCACATCAATTCCGGATTCATACAAAAATGCAAAAAACGTCAAAGACACTAATAAAACACATAAGGATACTTTGGATACAATAATCCCCAAAGGATATTTGAAATCTGAATCTTCACGAGAAAGATTCGGTTTTAAAATAAGATAAGATAAAAGTAGAAAAGGCAGATAACTAATGAATGTAAAGCCAATAGCTTGATAGGCCCCAAAAGCTAAAAAAATACCAATCAAAGCAATTGTGGCTGCGCTGACTCCAGCATTTAACCCAAGACTTAGGCTAACCAAGAACAAAGGAAGCACATTAAAGTAATTGAGAAAAAGACTTAAAAATGGAGAAAAGCTGGATAGAAGAGTCAATACGATGGTTGTTCCGCCGGCAAAGAGGGAAACAAGATAAGGTGGGTAGCTCCTAATCGGGAATATCATAAACTCTTTTAAAGAAAGTAATTAGGTTTAATAAAAGAGGGTTCTCTCAACAAAAACCCTCTTATATAATTGGCTATTAGCCGTTAACGTATGGCATCAAAGCTAAAAAGCGAGAACGCTTAATGGCTTGCGCTAATTCACGTTGTTTTTTCAAAGAAACAGAACTGATACGGCTTGGCATCATTTTTCCGCGTTCAGAAACGAACTTAGACAAAACGCGCACATCTTTGTAATCAATTTTAAGGCCATTTGGACCAGAGAATGGACAAGATTTACGACGACGGAAAAATTGACGACGTACAAATGTTTTTTGACCGTCTTCTTTTTGCCCCTCGCCTCTTTGGCTATCGGATCTTTGACCGTCTGATCTTTGGGAATAGGATGAATTTTCTCTCATAATAACTCTCTATACTACTCTTGAATTTCTGAAACTAGCTCAACTTCACTAAAATCCGGCACGATGTCGCCTTGATCATTTTGATCATCGTAGTTATTACGATGGAAGTCTTCGCGATAATGACGTTGTTGCATCAATGCAGAAGGATTATTATCCAATGCATCCACGCGAACAGACAAATGTCTTAAAATATCTTCGCTAATCTTCATTTGGCGTTCAACTTCTGCAAGACCTTCTGGCTTTACAGCAATGTTCAACAAAACATAGTGACCTTTTTTGTTTTTCTTAATCGGATAAGCTAATGGGCGTAATCCACAGAATTCAGTCTTCGTAACTTCTCCACCGTGCTCTTTAATCACGGAAGTATAGTGCTGAGTCATTGACTCAACTTGGCTAGAGGTTACATCTTGGCGGGCTATAAAAACGGTTTCGTAGTATCTCAACTTAAACTCCTTTTGGTTGATAACTTGTGAATCAAGTCACAGCTCGATTCCTTAATCGAGCAAGGAGCATTACACATGCTCAAATGGACTATAACGAAAAATGCACATAAAAATCTATATAAAATATTCATTTAGATGCGTTTACCGTGATAAATAATAAAAAAGATGCATTTTTTTCGTGACTGGGGGTTGCCTTTTCATTTTTTAATTCTATGTCATATATCACGATGTACCACGAACATATGTTTAAGGTGATTTTATGAAAAAAACAATATTACTAAGCGCAATAATTCTTCCCTTATTTATAGGTTCTGCTTCAGCGAACATAGTTGTTGATGAGGCGGCAGAGATTTTTCATAAAACAACCTTAGCCGTGGGAAGCGCAATTGACAAAACTATTGACGTTGTTTCTGAAATATTGGGCCTTCATAGTCAAAAAGTTTCCCCTTCAAAGGGACATACACTGACTCCTTCAGAAATATTTGAGCATGCCGACGTTGCAGGAATGATACCGCAAACAAAAGAAGATTCCAGTTTAATCTTTGCTTCTGTGTATCCCGAATTGGTAGTTCCAGATGTTTTATCTTCGGCTCAAAAACTAAGCAACAAAGGTTCAGTGGTTTTAATGGAACTTAAAAAGCAAGAAGAAAAGGAAGCTTTAACGGCGTATGAATATACGAATCTTGAAAACGTAGTCAGTCAAAACGCATCATCTGCTGTCCCTTATTTAGTAGACGATGGGAAAACAAAATCTGCAGTTATAGATTTGAAGGATGTTACATTTAATGAAACCCCCCATACTGAAGAAGACGCCCTTCTTGCGAAAATGGTAAGTTCTCATTCGCACAATCCAAACTCTACATTACTATCAAAGGCAGTCGTTAAATAAAACTTCCTCCGAAACCCCTAAAAGCAAACTGCCTTAAAAAGCCTTTCTCTTATGAGAAGGGCTTTTTTTACCCCTCTAAACACTCAAAACTCTTCTTTCCTTTTCAAATAGTTTGATTATCTGAGATTTGCTGTTACACCCTATCTTATTTTTTACCTTAACAATATGTGATTCCACAGTTCTTGGAGAAAGCCCCAACAAATTGCCAATTTCTTTCACTGTCTTGCCACATGAGAGATAATGCATACATTCAGCCTCTCTTGCAGAAAAGCATATATTATTCATAAAATGATATTTCTTTAATTTTAACTTATTTAAGAATTCTTTATTTTTCTCTTCTATTTCTGAATAGTAGGGATGAATTTCTATATTGGTTGAAATTAAATCTTCTTTGCTAAAATTTATAAGATTGTCTCTAAATCTTTCTTCGAAATAAACTGCATATTTTTTGAACAAAGAAACATTATTTGCGTAATAATTAATAATTTCAGTGTTGTTTCTTTGAGTTCCAAAAAACCAAAATTTACTATAATCAGCAAACTTTTCATAGATAATCAGAGCATTCCATATATCGTATTCATAACAAAGAGCAGCGCAATGATCCGTTGAAGGATGGCCTGTTAACAGTAAGACACGACTTTCATTTTCAGGGACTTCTCTTAGGCTATATAAGTCCATATCGTTGTAATAAGAATTTTCAAAATACCTTTTTGACCATTCAGCATTGTTTGCCAAACGCAGCATAGAACTGTCATTAAATATTTTTATATGGCCAAAATGGGTAATCCCTATATGATCCATCAATGGCTTACATACCAAATCTACTGCATCAGCCATAGCTTCATTAAACTTCAAGGCAGGCATGTTTTTATCTAGAAAATTCACCATCTTCTGCCTCTACCATCAAGCTCAAAATACAAAAAAACTCTACTCAATAGTGTATTCTTATACCTTAACACTAATAAAATAATCAGTAAAGAATACTTAGAAACGTCTTGTGAAAATGTTACTTTAAAATTTTATTACAAAAAACTGCTTCATGTTCTAAAAACCTTTAAAGATATAAAGCTCTAGTTAAATATTATAAAAAATTCATCAAAGTGTAAAGCTGACAAACAACAAGACGTTAATCTCGGATCAACCTAACTCTATATTTTAAATCTACCTCTGAGTTAGCACCAATTTGAATCGTCCAAAATACCTGATGTTCACCATTTTGTTGATGACTTATGTTTTCGCGAACAACCGTCCATTCCCCTTGAGGAAGATCTAAAGTAACCCTAATTGTGATAGGTAAATTTGCTTTATTTTTTAAATTTAAACGGTAACTAGATTCTGTAATTTTATCGCTTAGCTTTTTAAATTCAGTTTGCTCTAATTCTGTTTCAAAAGTTCGCAGCGCTTTATTATCATTCGTTGCAGAAAAGCTCTTTTCAGCTTGGGTTGCCGGAATTTTTACGCTGACCTCTTGCCCGACAGGAGTATGGGGGATAAAAGCTTTTCCAAGCACCTCAATAGCGCCTTTTTCATCACCGTGATAAAGAGTTGTCTCACCTTTGGGCAAGGGGCACCCTAAAGTCTGCTCTTTGGTATTTTGAAAAGAAATCCATGTCTCAATTAATGGATGTGCTGGCTTTCCCTCCATGTCCTTTAAATAAGTTCCTCCGACAAACACACGATAATCTTGCTTTGCCTTAATTGCCTGGCTATTTACCCAAGAAATTCTTTTGGCCCCATTGGCTGGAATATCAACCAACTGGTCATAAACATAGGCATGCGCACTATCAAACGGAGTTAATACATCGTTTTTATGAGAAAATTGTGTGTCTGTTTGCGATGAATCGCCTGATGGATATAATGGCGCAAATGATGCAGGAACCAAACAATCAATAAACTGTATTTGGGCTTTTGGAAAAGCAACACCTGTTTTGTTATTCACTTCAATCCAGGCATTCAATTTCACATCTTCGTAGTTAGGTGAAAAATAAAGAGCATAATCAATATGCCAATCAAGATTTTTAAAAAGATAAAGCAGCTGAATTTCTTTGAGTAAATTTGAAGTCGTATTTTTAAAAGATAAAGTTACACCCAAATCTGGCGCCCCTGCGGCGGCTGACGCAAGGCTAAATCCAGAAATCTCAAAGCCAGGTTCTTTTGTCGCAGAAGAAATCATAAAAGATTCAGGACAAATACTGTTTGGAATACCCTGAAACGATCCACCCTTACCCGTTTCTGTTGATATTGACCGGATTTGCTGAATTAAGGTCGCATCTTTATAGATGGTTAAAATATTTGATTGAATGCTTTCTTTTGAAGGTGACTTTTCTTGAACCTCGGCCTCAGCAAATACCGAAAAAGAGGTAATCAATAAGCTTGCCATTAAAAGAATTACGTTTTTCTTTTTCATAAAAATAATTCCTTTACTCAAGAGTATCAGCCCCTTCCTTCACCTCTATAGATTGAACAGATCTAGGGACAGAATCAAGTGAATTTAGCATTTCTACAGAATGATTTTCAAGGCCAGGGTCTAATTGATTGAATTTTCTAGCCGACACTAAAACACGTCTTTCAAATGTACCTATGGATTGATTATAGGATTCTACCACATGATGAATCTGTTTACCCAACCGTGAAAAATGCTGGGTCATGTCTCCTAATCTTTTATGAAGTTCACGACCTAATTCACTGATAGCGCGGGCATTATCAGCAATTCCTTCTTGCCGCCAACCAAAGGCAACAGCTCTTAAAAGCGCAATCAAGGTGGTTGGCGTTGCCAAAATAACTTTTTCTTTTACTCCAAATTCAATAAGGCTTGGATCCTTTTCAAGGGCAGCACTAAAGAAAGACTCGCCTGGTAAAAACATCACAACAAACTCTGGCGTTGGCTGAAACTGCTCCCAATATGCTCTTTGGCTTAGGCTTCGGATATGGGTTCGCACATGGCGCGCATGGTCTTCAAGCCAAGTGGCGCGCTGCGCATCATCTGTAGTTTCCAAAGCCTCTAGATACGCAACTAATGGTGTTTTAGCATCCACAATAATTTTCTTATTGCCCGGCAAATTAATAACCATATCGGGACGAAGTCTGCCATCCGCAGTTGTAACTTGTTCCAAAAAATCACAGTGCGATAGCATTCCAGCCATTTCAACAACACGTCTTAACTGCATTTCACCCCATTGTCCGCGTGCAGCTGGGGTCCGTAAAGCCTTTACCAGATTAGATGTTTCTGAGCGCAATTCTTTTTGCGTCAACACTAGATCAGTTATTTGGCTTTTTAATTCGCTATAAGCCCCAACTCTCTCTTTTTCTAAAAGGGCAATTTTTTCATCCACACTACCCAACGCTTTTTGCACTGGCTCCAAAATAACAGAAATATCTTTTTTCTTTTGCTCCATATCGCTTTTGGTAGCTTCAAGAAATTTATCAAAACTGCTTTTGGCAAGCCCCATGAATGATTGATTATTTGCAAGTAATGCTTGATTGGATAAATTTTTAAAAGTTTCTGTTAACTGAAGCTGAGACTGCTCAATCAGCTGCAGTTTTTCCTGCATCAATTGGCGTTCATGAAAAATAGTGGATTTAAGTTCAGTGTTTTCAACCTCTAAACTAACAAGGCGCTCACTTAAAAGTTTCTTTTCTTCCTCTGCTTCGCTATAACGTAGTGATCTTTCTTGATATACCGCAAGCTGAGATAGGTTTTGAAATCGGATATCCTCTGATAAACGAAGTTTTTTAGATAATCGATATCTTAAAATGGCTTGTAGAATAATGCCAAAAACCAATCCCAAAAAAGCAACACCAAGTGCTGGATAGGCTGTTAAAATTTCTAAAAAAGCCAAGAAAAGGCCCCTTTGCTACTTTGCCCCGATAATTGGTTATTAACTTATTGGGGTAAAAGATGCAACTCTTAAGATCTTTAAGAGTAGAGCTTGTTTCTTTAAAATCATACTACTGTTAAATAAATTTATACTTCTACTTGTAATTTTGTTTTTTAGTAGTTAAATAAGGTTTACTGTAAATCTTATAAGGAAGAATAAATTGAGGCTATTTTTAGTAATATTATCTTTTGTTAGTACACTTAACGCTATGGAAACTGCAGAAGATGGCATTAATGCAGCTGAGGCGAACCTACCAAAACCTGGCTCCACAGCAGTATTGCATCTACAAATTTTTGAAGAAATACTCGCCATAATGGAAGGGCGCCGTGGTTTTAATCAAGAATTATATGATCAGATGAAAGACACCAAAATTTCCGTTAAAGATAGAGTTGCTGAATTTGAAGAGAAAAGCGGCAGACGGATCAGCAATAATAAGCTTATAGACAGATTTAAAAATTATACTCGCAAAACTAAATATGATTTAGATCGTTATAACGATTTAATTCCTGTAGTAAGAAATGCTATTTTATCCACAAGTGCTGAAGAAAGAGAAACCACTGCCAATTATTTATATGCATATTTGCAATGGACCAAAAAAGGAGCAGATTCTGCATTACTCGCAGATGCAGATGAAGACTTTTATGAAATTAAATTTTATCAACAGATGATAAGCTCTTTAGAAAGACTTCCTATATCAGATGCCTATAAGAGTTTTTCTCATTATATTACTATCAGGGGGCATAACTCTAAACCTGATAAGATAGAATGTCCTGAGTATACACAAAAGATTAATACTTCAATACAAGGAATAGCCAAGATACACGGCCCTCTTACCAAAGCTGTGCATGTATTATTAGAAGAAATGCAAGCCAACCAAGATGCCATCAGATATGTAATGTATCGGATGTATATTTATGATGTACAAGAGGCCGAAGTTGCATACGAAGAATTAAAAAAGAAATACAATCAAACTCTTGAAGCTCTTGAAACTCTTACCACATTTGTAGCAGTTAGTGGTAGTTTTTACAGTTCCAGAAAACAAGTTATACGCAATGTACCTTCCATCATGCGCGAAATTCAAGCACTAGAGGAAATGAGCAAACAATACCAATCGTTTGTGGAAAGATTTCAATCTCTTTTAGACAATGAAATGACGCAAAATGTGCTTAATCGCCTGAAAGAAGAAGAAGAAGAAGAGATGAAAAAAGTTCAATTAACCGAAGAGAAAAATGATAGAACAGCACAAATAAGAGAAAGACTACGTAAAAAAACCGCAGAAAAAAGTAAGGCTCAACAAACTCAAGAGCCTATGTTAGAGCCTGCTGCTACAATAGATGAAAGCGTTCAGAAGACCCAAGCGACAGACCCTAAAAAACCCAAGAAAAAGTCTAAGAAAAAAAACAAATAAAGAATAGGTATGGCTAAAAGAAAATGCGCTTGATGCTTTTGAGCGTGCCTATATGAAATGATGTTGAGAAAACAATCACACCTTCGTTAGAAGTCTAAATATTAAGAGTTTTTAGTCAATCCTCTAAAAACTCTTAATAGACTTAAGCGCCATCTTGATATAAATTCTATGCAAATGAGTTATGTGTCTCTTAGTAAAAAGTAAGAAAGAAGAGAAATGTCAAAAAAAATCCTAATTCTCGGGGTGAACGGATTTATTGGAAGCGCCTTAACCGAAACCATTTTAAAAGAAAAAGATTGGCAAATCTTTGGAATGGATATGGCAAGCGACAAGATCGAAGAAAGCCTTGGCCATCCTCGTTTTAACTTTGTTGAAGGCGACATCACGATTAATAAGGAATGGATTGAATACCACATTAAAAAGTGCGATGTGGTCTTACCATTGGTGGCAATCGCTACCCCTTCTCTTTATGTTTCAGATCCACTTCGGGTTTTTGAACTTGATTTCGAAGCAAACCTTGAAATTGTCAGAAAATGCGTCAATTACAAAAAACGCGTTATCTTCCCTTCAACCTCCGAAGTTTATGGCATGTCAGAAGACGGAGAATTTAACGAAGAAAGCTCAAATCTAGTCCTTGGTCCCATTCATAAACAAAGATGGATTTATTCTTGCTCAAAGCAACTCCTTGACCGGGTCATTTATGCCTACGGCATTCATCATAATTTAGACTATACCCTGTTCCGCCCCTTTAACTGGGTTGGTCCTAAACTGGATAACATCTTTTCCGCAAAAGAAGGATCCTCCAGAGTCGTGACGCTATTTATCGCCGACATTCTGCATAAAGGTGAAATTAAGTTGGTTGATGGAGGCAAACAACGCAGATCCTTTACAGATATTGATGATGGCATTGCAGCCTTAATTAAGATTATTGATAATAAAGACGGCATTGCCAGTGGGCGCATTTTCAATATTGGCAACCCACACAATGATGTTTCCATAAAAGAATTGGCAGAATTGTTAATCCGTTTAGTCAAAGATTATCCGGCTTATAAAGCGATTGCTGAAAGGGTCAAAATCACTGATGTGACTTCCTCTGAGCATTATGGAGTTCATTATCAAGACATTAGTCGCCGCGTTCCATCCATTGCGAACGCAACCAAGATTTTAGGATGGGAGCCCAAAGTGAACCTCGAAGTGGCACTTAGAAAAACTCTAGATTATCATTTGGGCCGCTCGGTTGGAGAACTTGACGCTCTATGACAAAGCTAGGATTAAAGATTGATATCGATACAGAAAAAGGTACGCGTATTGGCGTTCCTAATCTTTTAAAGCTTTTTGATGCTCTGGATATCAAAGCAACATTTTTGTTTTCTTTAGGACCTGATAATACAGGACGTGCATTGAAACGCATTTTTAGGCCAGGTTTTTTTAAAAAGGTCAGCAGAACAAGTGTTCTCCAGGTTTATGGACTTAAAACCATTTTCAATGGTGTTTTATGGCCAGGCCCTCACATTGGTAAAAAACATGCTGCCCTTATGAAAAGCGTGAGAGATGCGGGTCACGAAGTTGGCATCCATTGCTACGATCACATTCATTGGCAAGATAATTTGCATAAGCTTGACGAAGCATCGGTAAGACATGAGGTTAACAAAACTCATGATATATTTAAAAAAATCTTTGGATTTTTAGCACGAACGATGGGCGCTGCCGGATGGCAAGCATCAAAGAACAGCCTTGCCGCTTATGATGATCATAACTTATTCTACGCAAGCGACACGCGCGGAGAAAAAGCATTCTTTCCAATGGTTGGCAGACGCGTCTTTAAAACACTTCAGATTCCAACAACTCTGCCAACTTTAGACGAGTTGATAGGAAGGCCTGAATATCCCTTTGAAACGCTGCACGACCATTATTTGAGCTTAATTCAACCCGATAAACTGAATGTACTAACCATCCATTCTGAATTGGAAGGAATGGCTTACTTAGAATGGTTCGAAGCATTTTTAAAAAAATGTTTAGAAAGTGGCATAATCATCGTTCCTTTGCAGCAATTAGCAATTGAAGCATTGAGCGACAAAGCAAACATCCCTTCCCTTCCTCTTATTCAAGGAAGCGTAGATGGGCGCTCAGGCACACTTGCGATGCATGGGTGAATTAACCTACGCTTGAAGATGCTGTAGCAATTCCTTGTCATCCCGGAATCTAATCGAACTCCAGCATTGCTGCATTGTAAGATTTGATATCCGGGATATCGTAAACTCAGTTAACAGATTCAAAAAGATTCCGGACACCAAGTTTCATAACGAGCTTAAGCGCTATTCAACTAGGTTCCGGAATGATAAATCTTTTCAAGCAGACCCTTGTATGAAACACGTTACCCTATTGAAAGAAGCATCCCATCCAAGGTAGGCTAAGGTATATTCATCTGAACCTACCGTTGGATTATGGCGCACACAACCCCTCTTCAAGTTAATGGAAAAACCTATTATTACTATCCTTTAGATACTTTAGGTGACCTCAATCATCTTCCTTTCTCCTTAAAAATTCTGCTTGAAAATCTGTTGCGTCATAACGGACAAAAGGAAAGCCTTCAAAATATAATCCAGGGTAACATAAGCGAAATCGCCTTTAAACCAGCCCGAATTTTAATGCAAGATTTCACAGGCGTTCCAGCCATCGTTGATTTAGCTGCCATGCGGGACGCTATGAAAAAAAATGGTGGAGATCCCATGAAAGTCAACCCACTGATCCCTGTTGATTTGGTAGTTGATCATTCGGTAACAGTGGATGGCTTTGGAAATCCTGAGGCCTTTGAGAAAAACGTAAAGCTTGAATATAAACGAAACATTGAACGTTACGAATTTTTGCACTGGGGCCAGCAGGCTTTTAAAAATTTCCGAGTTGTTCCGCCTGGAACAGGCATTTGTCATCAGGTAAATTTAGAATATTTAGGCAAGGTTGTCTGGACAAGTATGGATGAAAACGGCAATGAAATCGCCTATCCTGACACTGTTTTTGGAACAGACAGCCACACAACCATGATTAATGCCCTATCCATCTTGGGTTGGGGCGTTGGCGGGATTGAGGCTGAGGCTGCGATGCTAGGTCAATCTATTTCTATGCTGATTCCAGAGGTTGTTGGTGTGCATCTAAAAGGCTCTCTTCCTGAAGGCAGTACAGCAACCGATTTAGTTCTCACAGTAACAAACTTTTTGCGTAAAAAAGGAGTCGTTGGCAAATTTGTTGAATTTTTCGGCGATGGCTTGGATCACCTAAGCCTCGCTGATCGTGCCACCGTTTCCAATATGGCGCCTGAATATGGGGCAACCTGTGGCTTTTTCCCAATCGATCAAGAAACCATCAATTACTTAAGACTAACAGAACGGGATGAGCAACAAATCGCCCTGGTAGAAGCATATGCCAAGGCGCAAGGCTTGTGGCGAACAAAAGATCATCCTTCCTTTTCAGATGTGCTTGAGATTGACCTTAGAACAATTCAAACAACCTTAGCTGGACCTAAGCGTCCCCAAGATAAAATCCTTTTGTCTGATATGAAAGCAACCGCCCTTAGCTTAGCCCCAATAGGACAAGATTATTCTCTTCATAACCACGACGTTGTGATTGCAGCGATTACCAGCTGCACGAACACATCCAACCCATCAGTTATGATTGGTGCTGGCCTTGTTGCCAAGAAAGCAAAAGCTTTAGGATTGTGTGCTAAACCTTGGGTGAAAACCTCACTTGCACCAGGATCTAAGGTTGTTAGCGAATATCTTGAGAATTCTGGCCTTATGAAGGACCTTGAAGATATTGGTTTTTACTTGGTTGGATATGGATGCACGACCTGCATTGGAAACTCAGGCCCCCTCGCCCCTAATATCAGTAAGGCAATTAAAGAAAATGATTTAATAGTTTCTGGCGTCCTATCTGGAAACCGTAATTTTGAAGGGCGCATTCATCCGGAAGTCAAAGCGAATTATTTAGCTTCCCCTCCGTTGGTTGTGACGTACGCTCTAGCAGGGACAACGGCGATTGATTTGCAGAATGAGCCCATTGGAAAAGGCGCAAATGGCAAAGATATTTATTTGCGTGACATCTGGCCCACTTCTGCCGAAATCAAAG
Organism: Alphaproteobacteria bacterium; assembly: GCA_019749935.1. Classification (GTDB taxonomy): domain Bacteria; phylum Pseudomonadota; class Alphaproteobacteria; order Paracaedibacterales; family CAIULA01; genus CAIULA01. The sequence continues at coordinate 6,045 of JAIEPD010000077.1, read as the reverse complement.
CTGTCATTGAGCAATTTGTGACCCCAGAGACTTTTAAAAAGAAATATCAAGATGTTTTTAAAGGTGATAAAGAATGGCAAAACATTAAGTCAGCACCCTCTATCACCTATAATTGGTCTGAGAAAAGCACTTACGTTAAAAACCCACCGTATTTTAATGAGAAAAATCAGACCCTAACTGATATCAAGGGGGCCCGTGTTTTAGCCTTGCTTGGGGACAGTATTACAACCGATCACATTTCCCCTGCCGGCAGCATCAAAGCCAATAGCCCTGCCGGACAGTACTTAAAGGATCACGGCGTCGAAATTGAGAATTTTAATGCCTATGGAACAAGGCGAGGTAATCATGAAGTCATGATGCGTGGAACCTTTGCCAACGTGCGCTTGCAAAATGAAATGACGCCAGGTCAACTAGGTGGAGTGACTCTTTATTTGAACGATAAATCCGAAGAAATGTCCATTTATGATGCCGCTATTAAATATCAAGAAAAAAGCATCCCCTTAGTCATTTTTGCAGGTAAAGAATATGGCAGTGGATCGTCGCGTGATTGGGCTGCCAAAGGGGCGCGCCTTTTAGGGATTAAAGCCGTGATTGCCGAAAGTTTTGAACGTATTCATCGTTCTAATTTGGTTGGTATGGGTGTTCTTCCTCTTGAGCTTCCAAAAGGTATCACCCGAAAAACTTTGGGACTGAATGGCAGAGAATACATTCATCTATTAGGATTAGAAAACGGAATAAAACCAGGTATGAAAATAACCTGCTTTATTAATACACCTAATGGCGAGCAGCAAAATATCGACCTAAATTGCCGCATTGATACCCAAGATGAAGTCGAATATTTCCAAAAAGGTGGCATTTTGCCCTATGTTCTGCAGCTTTTATAGAAATAAAAAAACTTCCATAAGCACTTAAGTTACGGAAGTTATATTGAATTACTTACTCTCAGATTAATGAGAAGAAGCTATTTTCCCACTACCAGATCCCATCTGATGGGTAAGCACCAGACCCAGATCCACCTGATGGGTAAGCACTGGAGCCGGAACCGCTAGACGGATAAAACGGTCTTTGTCTCCCGCCGCTTCCTTCATTTGTTCCTTCAAAGTCATCTGAGCAATATAAACTGCCCGCTATTGTTAACAAAAGTAAGCTTGAAAAAATTATTATGTTTTTCATTTAAAGAGATCCTTTTGAAATATTTTCTTTGTATTAATCAATACGCTTATCACAAAAATCTCATAAGGCAAAATTTCTTATTTTGTCTCTTTTAAACAAGTTATTAACTAGAAGGGAGAAAATAAAAATCCAAATAGCTATAATAAACACAAAAAAACCTCCAAAGGCTTAATTCCTTGGAGGTTTATATATGGATTATCACTAAATTAGTGAGAAGAAGCTGTTTTCACACTACCAGATCCACCGGATGGGTAAGCACCAGACCCAGATCCACTGGATGGATAACTCCCAGAACCTGAACCACTTGATGGATAAGCGCCTGCCCCAGACCCGCCTTTACCACTGGTCGTATTGTCCGCACTGTACAAACTGCCTGCTATTGTTGATAATAGGAGAGTCGAAAAAATCAAAATTTTCCTCATTCAAGAAAGCCTCTTTAATAAAATGATTAATACAACAGATGTAACTGTATATCAAAAATCCTTAACAAATTATAAATTTTATCTTTGGAATTCTTTTATCTTCGTCGCAGTTTTTTTATCAACCTCCATTCTTGCTTTGAATTTTTTCTTTTCTGATGGCTCCCCTCTTTTAGATCAAGGTCAGAATGTAGGTGTATTGTGGAAAAGTTCTTTCTTTTTAAAAAATCCTCCTTGGTTTTCAGAAACTGTTTCTTCATTTTTTATTGAACACATTACATTATTTAAGCTTTTCTGGTCCCTAATATTTACTTTCCTACCGTTAACACCTGTTCTCAATTTTGTCCTTTTTCACGCCGTGGGTGTGACTTTTTTTATTTTTTCTGTACAACTATGCGTGCAAAAAGGCCTTAAACTAAAAGACAAAAATTCTTATTTTGCATCTTTATTAGCCCTAGCCTTTCTTTTTTCAGGCTTTATCATGGCTTATAATTACTATCCTCATTATGAGATATATGGTGTAGCGTTTGGGTTATTATTTCTACTGAATCTTTCAGAGAAAAAATACTCTCATGCTATTTTTTATTTTGTTCTTAGCTTAAGTGTAAGGGAGGACATAGGTCTTCACTTGGCTGGAATTTTGATCTGCATTCAAGCCTTAACATTTATTAAAGAAAGAAAAGTCTCCAGAGAAGAACTTTTATTTATAATGTTAGGTATTTTTTATTCTGTAATTGCTTTGGCGTGCCAAAAGTTATTTTTTGGAAGTTTTAAAGTTGCTAATATTTACTTCGGTTCAACCTCTCACCTTACATGGGATGTTTTAAGTCAACGTCTTGTGACCATTTTCTTAACCAAAAAATTTCTTTGGACGCCTATTTTTACATTAGCAATTGCAGCCTTTATTTTAAGATCTCTGAAGCTCTTTTTAGGAATATTTTCTTTAATCCCTTGGTTTCTTTTTAACATACTGTCAGCAAATCCATTGGCTGCTACTTTTCAACTTTATTTTAGCCTTTTCTTTGTTTTTACAATTCTGTGGCCCACTTTAATGCCTCTGTTTTTTAAAATGCCAGAGTATGCTTTTTCAAAGGTCAAATATGAAGATTTTTTAATTTTATTACAAAGCACTCTTGTCTTGCTAAGCATTCTCTTTAATCCATATTCCACAAAAGCTTTTATAGCCAAATTTACTTCACAAACAATATCCCAATTAGAAACGCTGGCTCAAACTCTTCCTCTTATTTTGAAAAACCCGACCGAAAAACTTGTAATTGATGATTCAGTTGCTGTTCTCAATCCTAATCAATTCGAAGCAAAGGACTTATTAAGCAAAACAGAAGATCCAATTGATTCACTTTTGTTCTTTTCAAATCATGGGCCAAATTTTATCGAAGCTTTAAATGCAATCATTACCTACAAACTGGATAAGATTTATTCTTATGGCAATACAAATGTTTATCTTGCAACCAATCAGGCCAATCTAAACTCTTCAATCCCATGGCTCGTAAAACAAAATATTACCTTTGAGAATAATTGGAAAGAATTACTTACATCCTTCTCTCGTCGTATGGAAGATTCTTATCATTTTAGCTCTCAAAGAGCTCATCAACTTTTTTCAGAAAACTGTCAAAACTGTAATTATTTTGGCCCCAACTTGCCTCTCCCTCCAGGAAATTACAAACTTGTAATTAGTGCAGTTGGTCTCTCACAGAAAGAAATACAATCGAATATTGAATTAATTTGTGTAAAAGAGCGCCTTCCTTTAGCAAACAAAATCCTACAACTACAGCCAAATGGAACATTTTTATTTGAATTCACCATTCCGGATAAAAAAACTATCGCAAAGTATTCTTTTTCTCTTAAAAGCATCAAAGGGAAATTTACAATAAAATCTTTTAACCTTTTAAAACAATAAAATTCAACGAGTGGAAAGTTTAAACTTTCCCTCTTCGCCTTTCGGGTTTCTTTGTGCTATTCATAAGGGATCTGAAAAATTTAAAAATCTTAAAATCACATCTGTAGGTTCCTTAAATTATGAAACTGATTATAGAAAAATCCCCTTTTCTAAAAGCCCTTTCCCATGGCCAAAGCGTTGTTGAAAAAAGAACAACAGTGCCAATTTTAAGTCATGTACTCTTAACAGCCATTCCGAATAAACTGCTATTAACTTCAACAGATATGGACATAGCGTTAATTGAAACAGTTTCAGCAAACGTTGAACAGCCAGGAACGATCAGTGTCCCAGCGCATCTTCTCTACGAAGTTGTCAGAAAACTAAGTGATGCAACGCCAATCAGCCTTACCTACAACCCAGAGACCTCACAATTAACCGTTAGTTCTGGACGGTCTAGATTTGAATTGCCTTCACTGCCCTCAGATGATTTTCCTCAGTTAACGCATAGCGATCTAACCCATCATTTCACATTGCCCGCACCTGTTTTAAAACATTTGATTGATACAACGCGCTTTGCCATGTCTACAGAAGAAACACGATATCATTTAAATGGTATTCATTTTCACACCCTTTCTGTAAATGGGAAAAATATCTTACGTGCTGTAGCAACTGATATGCACAGACTTGCTTGCGTTGAATGTGAGGCGCCTGAAGGATCGCTTGGCATGCCCGAGATTATTATTGGCAGGAAGACAATTACGGAAATACGAAAGCTTCTTGATGAAGCAGAGCAACCTGTTCAAATCGGCATTTCCGGTTCACGCGTTGAGTTTGCCCTAGAAGGCGCAAACACCAATGCTGTTTTAAGCTCACGTCTTGTTGATGGAACATTCCCTGATTATCAAGCCGCAATGGCCATTGAAAATGATAAAGTTTTAATTGTAAGCACTAAGGCCTTTGCAGAAGCAGTAGATCGCGTTGGAACCGTTGTGAATGACAAAGTAAGAGCGATCAAACTTAAAATCTCTGAAAACTCAGCCGTTCTTTCTGCAGTTAGTACCGATTTTGGTAGTGCTGTAGAAGAGTTAGATGTGGATTTTGCTTATAATGATGCCTTTGAAATTTGCTTCAATGTGCGTTACTTAATCGATATCGCTCAACAGATCAGCACAGATGAAATAGAATTTCTGCTTGCAGATGGTGAATCCTCTGTTCTTTTAAGGCCCATAAATAGCCCCAATTCCACTTTTATTCTGATGCCAATGAGGGTTTAAAGTTTTTTGGTAAATGAGAAGGTTATGCAAAATGCTATTCACTCGCTTTCTCTGTTCCATTTCAGAAATTACGAAGAATTAAATCTGTCTCTTATTCCAGCGCCTGTTGTTCTAACAGGGCCTAATGGCGCTGGAAAAACCAATATTTTAGAAGCGATTTCTCTCTTTTCTCCAGGACGCGGTTTACGGGGAGCAAAACTTTCAGAGATTTCAAATGCATCTCTCAAAAGCTCACCTTTGTTATGGGCAACTTCTCTTATCTTAAATAATGAAGTCCAGCTATCGACAGGATTAGAACTTTCTTCTGCTCACCAAAGCGGTGAAAAACGCGTCCATAAAATCCAACATGAATCTGTTAGAGGACAAAATTCCTTTTCAGAGTGGGTTAATATTATTTGGTTAACTCCTGAAACGGATAGGATCTTTTTAGAATCCCCTTCAACACGCCGCAAATTTATTGATCGTTTAGTATATGCAGAAGATCCCCTTCATAGTGAAAGATTAAATCGCTACGAATATGCTTTAAGAGAAAGACTCCAGATCTTGAGACAAAGCGGAGACCCTTTATGGCTAAGACCATTAGAAGAACAACTATCCTCTTTAGGTGTCGCCATTGCTATTGCCCGTAAAAATCTGATGCAACGTTTAAATGAAGGTCAAAGATATCAGCATGACCTGTTTCCAAGGTTTACCAGTCAAATGATTGGTGAAATTGATGAATGGGTTTTAAAGGGTTATGCAGTTGATATCGAAGCTAGATTAATGGAAGAGTTTCAGAAAAATAGAACAATCGATAAAGAAAGTGGCACAACACGTGTAGGCCCTCATCGAAGCGATTGGAACGTTATACACAATACCAAAGGAATGATTGCCTCTCAGTGTTCAACCGGAGAACAAAAAATCCTTTTAATTGCTTCTATATTTTCTTTTATTCAACAAAAAGTTAGAAATGACGATAGACTGATCGTTCTTTTGCTTGATGATGTAATTGCCCATTTAGATTTTCATCATCGTGTGGTATTGTTTGATCAAATATGTGCCTTGCAAAATAATCATCAAAAAGAATGTAAGGGGTCCGTTAACACCTGGCTAACAGGAACAGATCCATTGTTGTTTGAGACTCTTATTGGGCAAGGGCAGTTTTTTTCGGTTGATAATGCAATTTTAACACCTGGTTGAGTTTTATGACAACTTCTGCTTCTCAGAATTACAATGCTGATTCCATTAAAGTTTTAAAAGGTCTTGATGCGGTTCGCAAACGTCCCGGTATGTATATCGGTGA
>JAIEPD010000025.1 GCA_019749935.1 Alphaproteobacteria bacterium | reverse complement strand
AACACTCATTTTTTGAAAATAGGGTGGTCAATTTTGGACGCTGACACCTGGTCAATTTTGAACGCTGTTTGACACATTGAATCCATTTTCCCATGGGCTACCAGGAGTAATATAAGCTGTTTTAACTCCCACCAGAGCTAGCCATTTGCGAACTTCTTTGGCTGTAAATTCACTCCCATTATCACTACGAATGTAATCAGGAATCCCTTCAGCAATAAACAAGTCTGCTAACACTTCTAAAACTTGCTCTGCTTTCAATTGATAAGCTACTTTAATGGCCAAACAACGACGGCTATATTCGTCAATCACAGTTAGCATGCGGAATTTTTTACCATTGTATAACCGTTCATTAACAAAGTCATAGCTCCATACATGGTTTTCCCAGCAGGGACGTAAGCGGATGCAAGATCCATCATGCAAATATAAACGACCACGCTTTGGATGTTTTGCAGGAACCTTTAATCCTTCTGCACGCCAAATACGCTCAACTCTTTTATGGTTTACCGACCATCCTTCTGCCTTTAATAAAGCCGTAACGCGACGGTTTCCGTAGCGACCATACTGACTTGCTAAACGGATAATATCTTCAGTAAGAGCAACCTCCTGAGAATCCCGAGTTATTTGATGGCGTTGACTGGTTCGATGTTGCCCCAAAACTTTACAAGCACGGCGTTCAGATATCCCGTACTTTTGTATAACTCTTATAATAGCTAAACGTTTGCGTTTGGGGCTTAAAAGTTTCCCTCTGCGGCTTCTTTCAAGATAAGCTTATCAAGCGTCAATTCAGCGACAGCTTTCTTTAGCCTTCCATTCTCTTTTTCAAGATCTTTTAAGCGTTTGGCTTGCGATACCTGCATACCCCCATATTCCTTACGCCAACGGTAATAGGTTTGTTCTGTTACACCTATCTCTCGGCATGCTTCTCCTGCTGTTTTTCCTTTGCCAAGACAAATCTCAATCGCTCGTAAATATCCAATAATCTGGCCTGCATCAAACTTCTTCTTTGACATATCTTGCTCACTCCCTAATTCACCAGATACTAACTTATTTCCTGGTACATTTATAAGGGGCTAGGACATTAGCTAGAACAGATAGATTATTTGATACATGAGTAAAACGCATATAAGCATATATATGTTTATACATATAAAAACTTTGTTATTACAAAGTGAATCAACTGTTAGTTGGTGATAATCTCATTCCTGATAAAAAACATAAATCTACTGCAGAGAAGAAGGGTTTAAAAATTACTGATAGACCAACCAATAGTTTTCTCCGTTTATCCACAAGCTCTTTAAGCTTGATAGAAAACAATAAAATCAATAGGTTCATGTCCATTGGATGAAAAGTTATTAACATTTCCACAGGCTACAACTACAGGTAATTTTAGGATTAATATAGGTGTATATAGGACGGGGGACCAATTCACCATATAAAAGGGGACCAATTCACCATAAAAAGGGTGTCCATTTCACCATATATGGGGGGACCATTTCACCATCCGAATAGAGGGTTTGTGGATAAAAATGTTGAAAACTTTTAAAGCTGATAAAAATTTTTTCAAAAAATCTACTTTTTTGTTAGAAAACTTGATGGAGAAGGGGAGGGGACTCCTTCACCATCAGAGACTCAGTCAATGATTTTGCTTTTTCTGCTCATTCAACGACAAAGATTACTTGATCCTTGTTAATTTTGGAGAGATATAGAGGCCGCCTCTGCCTGCTTGTATGCAATTGTTTTGGGATAAGGATTGAACAACTTTAAGAATTTCTTTTATCTTTTTTTTAAAATCTTTCGAGCTGCTGTAGTTTGAACCAAACTGATCATGTAGGTATTTCCAAGGGACAAAGGATGAGGACTTTCGAGAGTCTTCTGCAAAGCCGGAGTAAGTTCGATGAGTTATCCAAGCATAGAGATCTAAGGCAAGCGGAGATTGTTTTAATTCGTGAATGATGCGCATATCCAGCGGAACGGCTGAAGAGGTGATCGCATCAAAAAAACCATCCGATAGTTGAACCCAGCTGTTTTCTCTGCTGTTTAAAATTTCGGATTCATCGGGTGAGGATTTTGTATTTTTGTCCCAATTCAACTTACCGCAATAGGTGACGCTTAGGTCCAACCAATGATTGTGAAGCGGAGTATCAAAACTAATCGTACATCTCAAGAGCCTTCTCATCTGATCTTTCAGACGCGCAAAGTCGCTTCTTTTGCCGCCGCCCGTTGAGTAATTGAGCCCAATATCATTCATAAACTTGGCAAGGCTTTCCCCTAGATATAATTTCTTGTTGCCCGTTTTTTTAGCTTCAGAGGTCATCCATAAAATAATCAAGCGAGGAATTGTGCCAAAGGGAATACCGAGGGGCTCTTGTAAACCTGTGAGAGGATTTTTTGCCCAGCCCGGTCTGATAGACAAGGTTAGATTCCCATTTTTTCTGTGCCATTCAGGAACAGCACCGGGATCGCGGTGGGGAAGGGTTGCTTGAATGAAGGGACGAGCCATGAAAGTGAGAGAGGCTGCATCGGTGGCCCTGGTTTCAGCAATTTCAGCTGAGAGGTTAACAAGTTCAAAGAGTCTCTTGGGCTTTAAGTGTTTTAAGGGAGTCATAGAGGTTTTTTCTTTTCCTGAAAAGGGCTAATCATAACTTGAACTTTCTTGGGATTGAGTCTGTAGGTTTTTTGATTATTTTGAAGGATAATCTCAATAATTTTTATTTCAACCTGATCGGTTTCTTCTTCCAATCGAGTTGCTAAAGAGCGGATGTGTCTGTTGATTTGATAAACAGCGTCCCATTCGGTGCGGTTTAAGTTATGGGCAATATCTTTAGGGGTAAAAGCTTTATGAAACGCAGTGTTTCTGAGGCAATCTTCACAATACTGCTTGGCAAGAAAGGAGAGAATTTGACGTTTAATGAGTGCTTGCCTTGGAAGAAGAATCTTTCCATTGAGGTGAATTTCACAAGGCTTAATTTCAAGAACTGTATACATGAAAGAAAAATCATATAAATAACAGATAATATTATCGAAATAAGTACCAAATGAATAGTTTTGGTTCAAGGAAAAAAGAAATAGTATTTTTTTGGCTATTTGTAGTTAATCGAGGTCAAATTTCTTTTAAAAAACCTATGGTTGCAAAAAATATTTATGAATGCAAATTTGGGCTTCTGACCCCTTGATTTGATTGATGTGTTTTTTGCATGGTTGCAAATTTAAAATCATGCTTTCCTTGAGAGTTCCGATTCTATTTTGCAGAATAGGCCCACAAAAGATTTTAATGTTGAGCTTATTTTTAAATGATTCCAAAGAAGAAAAAAGTAGAAAACGAGAAAAAAAGAGCAGCAGAAGAAAACAAACTTAAGGAAATACCAGCTCCTTCGGGATTTATCAATAAATGGGTTATCTTTGCAATTCCTTGCATCATCGCTCTTTACTGCTTAACAAGCGATAACGCATTGGCACTTGAAGCTGACGATGCGATGAAGACAACTTCAGAGGCTTTAGAAAAAACACTAACCGGAAGCTGGCTTCGTGTTGGGCTCTTGGCCGGAATGATTGGAGGTGTTGTTATGTCAGCGGTTAAGCAAAGCCCTATCATTTTTGCCGGAAGTATGGGAACGGGCCTGGGAGCTCTTTATTACAAAGGGTGGGTAGCGGATAGTTTTACAGCTCTGATTTAAGAGGCCTTAAGTCATGACTAATTTAGCTGAACACGCAATTTTGAATCACCTTGATAATCCACCCCGATTTTTATTTTGGACCATTCAAGAAGCTTTAGTGTTGTTTATGCCTTTGATTGTTGGCCTTGGCGTTGATTGCCCAAAACTCGCTGTTCTTGCCAGTGCAATCGCTTACTTTGTTTTAAAGCACTATAAACGGTCCTTTGGCAAGGGAACGCTTCGCCATGTGATGTACTGGTATCTGCCTCACAATAAAAAAGGCATGCCTGTGACGCCTCCCTCAAGTATCCGTGAATATTTAGGCTAAAGGGAGAAAAAATCATGAGACTTCTTTTGAACGTGGCTCGCTTGCAGCATTTGATTCATCAAAGAAATATCTTTGTGGGGATTTCAGCCGTTTTGCTTGGAGCCAATGTACTCTTAGCTTTTAAGAATTTCTCTTACCAAGAACGCATTATCATTGTACCGCCTGAACTACATCAAAGCTTTTGGGTAGAGGGGAACCGAGTTTCCAATCATTACCTTGAAGAAATGACTTTGTTCTTTGCTCATTTACTCCTTGATACTTCAGAAGCCAGTGCTCCCTTTAACCGAGAAGTTGTTTTACGCTATGCCAATCCTGATTCTTATGGGGCTTTAAAAACCCAACTTTTAGAAGATGAGCAGCGATATAAAAAAGAACAGCTTTCAACAAGCTTTAAACCGTCTGTTGTGCAGGTTGATAACAAGAAGATGATAGCGGACATTACCGGTGATCTGTTAAGTTACGTCGGTTCTAAAAAGATCTCTCAACACCGAGAGACGTACAGATTTCATTTTCGCCATAACCAAGGACGTTTACTAATTGATTCTTTTGTATTGGTTAAGACGGAGGCTAAAGAGCTATGAGAAAATTCATCTATTTATTCCTAGCATTCATCAATAGTAGTGCTTATTCAGCTCAAGTCCATACAATCAATGAAGGTGTTCGTATTCAAGCTAACATTTGCCCCACTGAAATGAATCGTATTGCAATTGAAGGCGATCGAATTGCTCAAGTTTTTGGCAGCGATGGAAAATTCACCCACCAAGTGGATGAAGAGACAGGACAGTTTTTTCTAAAGCTTTTATCTAATCAAGAAGGGTCTAACCAAGAAGGAGGATTTCCCCATGTCCCTGTCAGCCTAACGCTAATTACGGAATCGGGGCTCACTCAAGATCTTACACTATTTCCAAAAGAAAAAACCTCAGCAACGATTTTCTTAAAGCCGTCGGTTATCAATTCTAAAATCGCAAGTTCACTTTCCTCATTTGAAGGGTTGAGCAGAGTTCATCCTTATCAAGACGGCCTTATTCAAGCTTTGAGAGTTTTAGTCAGTGAAGAAGAAGGTATAACAGAAAATCAGGATAACCTTGAAACTCCCCACTTCAGATCCGCTGCATCCGGTTTAACGGCTCAGTTTGTACGGCAAGTAAAAGGACCTGGGTATCTAGCGCAAGTTTTTGAAATCAAAAACACCAATGCTGAACTAGAAACCCTTCAAGAAAAGCAGTTCTTTCAAACGGGTGATTTGGCTTTAGCTTTGAGCAAAACCACTCTTATGCCTCAAGAGAAAGCGACTCTTTATGTCCTTCGAAGAGAGTGATTGAGGAAGATTATGCTAGAAAGATTTTCTCTTCCCTTTGAAACGACCCTAAAGCGCAAACAGCTCCTTTTGTTATTTGCTTTGGTTGGGGGTATGACTCTGATTGCGGTGAGTGTTTTGGTTATCTTGCTTAAAGCAGAGACAGTGCCTTTAGAAAAAAAATCAGAAAAGAAATCCGAAATTACTTCAGGGTCCAAGCGCGTTAAACCTCAAGAGGTTTGGGTCCAACGTTTAGAGTCGCAAATAGAGCTGTCTTTAAAGCGTATTGATGCTTTGGAAAAGGTGTTAGAGCAACTCTTGAATTTGAATGGGCAAAAGTCCTTGGAGCTTAAATCTGAGAATTCCTCTCAAATCAATGATCATATTCGTATCCAAGGAAATGTCCAGGAAAATGCCCAAGGAAATGACACAATTCAGGGTCTACGCCAACAATTGGCCTCTTCATTAGATCCTGTAAAAGGTAAGGAGGGAGAGGGGGGGACTACAATGACTTTATCAATGCCCCCCCAAAGCTACCTTCAAGGGAATCAAGAGACTTCCATCCAGCCTGTTAAAGCGTTAGGTCTTCAAAAAATAAGTCTCAAGCTGAACAACGCCAAGTCTCACTCAATTAAGAAAACCCAGGATAACACAATTCCTGCAGGTGCCTTTGCAAAAGCTGTTCTTCTAGGGGGCGTTGATGCCAGTACGGGGATTAGTGCGTCTTCAGATCCAAGACCTGTTCTCTTAAGAGTTATGGACCCTGGAACCTTGCCTCGTAAGTTCCGTTCCGATCTTAAAGATTGCCATGTTTTAGCCTCGAGTTACGGCGATATTTCTAGCGAACGGGTTTTTATGCGCCTTGAAAAGCTCACCTGTACAGAGCGCAAAACGGGAGAAATTTCTGAAACGGTTGTTTCCGGTTATGTAGCCGGAGAAGATGGAAGAGCAGGGGTTAGAGGCGTTCTGGCTGACAGAGCCGGAGATATGATGAGAAACTCTCTTGTTGGCGGGTTTTTTGGAGGAATGGCTAAGTTCTTAACCCAAGCTCAAAATCCGATGACCTTCACACCTGTAGCCCCTTTTGGCCAAACTAATCCTTTATCCCACGAACAAATGCTGAAAGCCGGAGCAGGGCAGGGAGTGAGCTCCGCTCTTGAACGCTATGCTGATTTTTATATCAAACGAGCCGAGCAAATGCAGCCTGTTTTGCAAGTGGCAGCGGGAAGACAGGTCAATATTGTCTTTACTGAAGGAACCCAGTTTGGTGAGACCGCTTATAAAAATGCTTATAGCCGAGTGAGAGACCGTAAACGCCAAGACGTAGTCCGGGAAACAGCCAATACAAATTCTCCTCTCTCTCATGAAGTGGCCTCATCCGATATGCAGGGTTGGATTCCAAGTCAACATGAAGTGAAGAACTAGAAAGGAAATTTAGATGAAAGAACGAATCATAATCCCCAGTCTTTTTCTCTTCCTCTCAGCTTGTACCAGTAATAATGAGCTGTTTGATTGTCCTGCTGGAAAAGGAATGGGATGCAAATCAATTAGTGAAGTGAACCGAATGGTGGATCAAGGTCAGTTTGAGAGTTCAAACGACTCAGAAACAGAATCTCTGAAAGCTTTAGCGCCGATTGTTATGACGCCTGAAGACATGGTTCAAACTTCAATGAGTGGAGTAGAGCGCATACCGGAGCAAAACTTACGGCTTTGGATTGCACCCTTTCAAGATGAAGCCGGCAACTTTCATGAAGAATCGGCGATTCATACCGTAGTTCGTCAAGGTCGCTGGAAATTACAAAGCTAATGATAAGAAAAAAGAACAAAAATTATGTTGAGAGTATTAGGAAGCAAAGTTCTGAATTTTTTCAAGAACGCCACCAGCCGATGATGTTCAAAGTCAATAAAGATGTCGGAAATTACAAGGTTACTCGTAACAAGGTTAATCATAAGAAAGTTGATGATAAATTTTTAAGGGAGGAAGAGAAATATGTTTGCAGCCTTGGGTGAGAAGGTTTTAAATCTATTTCAAGAGCGTCATACCTATGGCACTCAGCCTGGGTCCTTACACCGGTCTTCTCTGCAGCAGTTTTTTAAGCATCATCGTTTAGAAGAGTTATTGCCTTATGAAAGTTATGAGCCGAGCCAGGGGCTTTTCTATAATCGCACGTCTTTGGGTTTTGTTTTAGAAACCGTGCCGCTTGTTGGGTGTACAGAAGACATGCAACGAGAAGTCAGTGGGCTTTTCCAGCACACCCTTCCGGAAGGATCAAATTTACAAGTGATGCTTTGGGCTGATCCTCATATCGGTTCTATTCTAGAGAAATGGGAAACGCCAAGACAATCAAAGCAAGAAACCCTGGCTCTCTTAGCTAAAAAACGAACAGAGTTTTTAAAGGGTCAGGTTTATAACAGTCAAAACTTTCCTTTCACCCTTCGAAACTTTCGTTGCATCTTAGCCTTTTCACAAAAAGGACAGACCAAGAATCCTGTAGAGATTGAAAAGATCCTAAGCCTTAAAGAACAGATCATGACAACCTTTAAGCTTCTTGGCCTTCCTGTGTGGGCATGGGATGCCGATGCGCTTTTAAGGTTTATGGATAGCTGGATGAATTTGAATCCAAATTCAAAGGATCTAAAACCAAGTTCCTTAACTTGGAACCCTTATGATTCTCTGTCTTCTCAAATTCCAAGTTCTGAGACAGCGTATCAGATTAATGAAAATGGGATTACCTTTAATGAAGGAGAGATGACGACAAGGACCTATTCTGTCCGGCGCTATCCCTTTCAATGGTCTCTTCATGCGATGAATGAGCTGATTGGTGATCCGCTGCGGGACGCCCTACGGTTACCTTGTCCCTTTCTCATTCATTATGGCGTTCATGTCCCAAAACAAGAGTCTTTAAAAACCAAGCTGTTAAGCAAAGCCTCTTATGTTGAAAGACAAGCGAATTCTCCGATTGGTAAACACATACCTGTCTTGGTTGCTGAAGCTGAAGAATTAGGGTTTGCCAGAATTCAGCTTTCAAAAGGCGAGCGGATTGTCAGATCCAATCTCTCGATTATGTTGCAAGCGCCTAAAGCCACAATAAACCAAGCTGAGCAAATTCTCCTAAGTTTGTTTCGGTCCAAAGAATGGGAATTGCAGGCGGATCAGTATATTCAGCTTCAAGCCTTTTTAAGTCACCTGCCGATGAATTGGGGAGAAGGGATGGTTGAAGACCTTGCTTATACTCAGCGTCTTAAAACCACTTTGTCTACAGAATCAGCAAATCTCTTACCCATTCAAGCCGAATGGAACGGCACAAATTCCCCTGGCATGCTTCTGGCAGGAAGACGGGGACAGCTGTTTACCTGGTCTCCTTTTGATAATGATGCCGGGAATTATAACGTGTGTGTGGTGGGAAGATCAGGGTCCGGAAAATCAGTCTTCATGCAAGAACTGATGACCTCAACAATGGGGATGGGCGGCAGAGTCTTTGTGCTTGATGTAGGAAGAAGTTTTGAAAAGACCTGTCACCTTTTAGAAGGACAATTTATCGAATTTAAACCAAAAAGTACTTTATCCACCGATTCGCTTTGTATCAATCCATTTACAACCATTCCTGTTGATGATGAAGAAAGTGCTTCGGATGCGCTTGCTATGCTGAAATCCGTATTAAGCCTCATGGCAGCACCTTCTAAAGGCACTGATGATATGGAAAGTGCCCTGATTGAACAAGCTCTGTTTGCAGTTTGGGGGGAGTTTAAAAATGAAGCCACGATTTCTCATATAGCGGCTTGGCTTTTAAGTCATGTGGATAAAAAAGCAAAAGATCTTGGAACCATGCTGTTTCCTTATACGGCAGATGGGGTTTATGGACGGTTTTTTAACGGCACAGCTAATGTCAACTTTGATAATGGTTTGGTGGTAGTTGAGCTTGAAGAGCTCAAAGAACGTAAAGACCTTCAATCGGTTGTTGTGCAAATGGTGATTGTTCATATCACCAATCAGATGTTTTTAGGAGACCGAAAAACCCCCTTCAATATCGTCTTTGATGAAGCGTGGGATATGCTGCGCGGCAATCAAAGCGGCGTGTTTGTCGAAACTTTAGCCAGGCGCCTTCGAAAATATAATGGTTCCCTTGTCGTTGGAACACAAAGCGTGAATGATTTTTATGCCTCTACGGGCGCTTTGGCTGCTTTTGAGAACAGTGATTGGATGTGTCTTCTCTCACAAAAGAAAGAATCGATCGAGCAGCTTAAAAAAACCAACCGTATTTCCATGAATGGACATATGGAATCGCAGCTTGCCTCCGTTAAGACCAAACACGGCGAGTATGCGGAAGTGATGATTTATGGCCCGCACGGGTATGCGATTGGAAGACTTTTGCTTGATCCCTTTTCACAGATTCTCTATTCCACCAAGGCGGATGAGTATTCAGCCGTTAAATCTCTAGAAACCCAAGGATTGAAGCTTGTGGATGCGATTCATCGCGTTGCAACAAAAAAAGAGGAGGGGTTTAAATGAACCGTCTTCGCTTTTTCATTCTTGTTGGTTTAGAGCTTTGTATTTTACTCACCTATGTTTTAAAAGATTTTAAGGGACCTAAACTGGGTGTTGTTCGTCTTGACCAACTGGCCAGAGAACAAGCCGAAAGCTTAGCCAAACAAGATCTTAAACCCGATTCTTTAACAAAAAAAATTCAAAAGACAACTGGGGTCCTTAATCAAGAGTTAAAAGCCTTTGCAGCTTATAAGAAAGTGGTCTTATTTTCTGCGCAGGCTCTTAAGGGCGGCGCTGAAGATTTAACAGAAGAGTTTAAGGCTTATATGTCTCAAAAGCAGAAAGAACAAGCAGAATGAATTTGATGTCTCCTTACAAGTCTCCTTTGAAGATTTTAGTGACAAAGTGCTTTTTGTATCAGGTTGGTATTTTAGGTCTTGGCCTTGTTGTTTGTTTTGAAGGAGTGACTCGTACAACTGGTTTAGCCCTTAATCAATCCGAGTCTTTGCCACAAAAAGTGTTTTTAATCTTGAAAGGAAAAAAGATACACCGAGAAAACTATTTATCTTTTCAAAATGATTGGTTCAAAGCGTCTTTGATCAAACAAGTTATTGGAATCGAAGGCGATAAAATTATCACCGATGAACAGGGAGAGATTTGGATAGCCCGAAGGGTTGGCAAACCTCTGTCTCATTCTAAGGACGGTAAAATCCTCCATTCCATAGCACCGGGAATTATTCCTTCTGGTTATGTTTTTGCTTATGCGCCTCATCCCAGAAGTTTTGATTCGAGGTATCAAGAAGTTGGCCTTGTCCAAATTGATCAGACACTTGGCTGTGCCATTCCTTTGTTTTAGAGAATTCTCATGAGACTCTTTCTTCTAACTTGTTTTCTACTCCCATGTCTCACCTCTGAAGCTTTTTCTAAAGCAGAGCTGCAAAAAGATTTTGGGGTTGTTGGTACCACTTTTGAAATTATAGAAGAGAATTTATTAGAAGTTATTGAAAATAAGCTTAAAAAACTGAATGAGGACGGCAGTTTACAAAAACATCAGCAAAAGATAGTCCTTGAGACTCAAGAGAAAATTAAACGGCCAAAGCCGGTTGCAGGCATCCAGCACACAAAAGAAACACGGTCTTTTATTTATGATCCAAGCCTGACTGTTCCTTATGATTTAAAAGACCATCAAGGCAAAATCTTTCATGCCAAAGGCACAAAAGTAAATCCTTTAGACTCTAAGTCGCTTAGTAAACCTTTAGTGTTTATTGATGGTGATGACTTTTCTCAAGTGAGTTGGGCAATTGGGCAAGAACCTTATGCCCTTATTATATTAACGAACGGTTCTCCTTTTGAGCTGATGGAAAAGTTAGATCACCCAATTTACTTTGATCAAGAAGGAACTCTCACCAAAAAGCTTGGTATCCTTCAGGTTCCAGCTAGAGTTACCCAACAAGAAAAACACCTTTTGATTGAAGAACTCAACCTTCAAAAGGAAGATCGCTAACTATGTTTAAAAACTATATAAGTTCTAATCATGAAGAAATCTCTTCAGGTAATATTTCTCAAAAGAAAGAGAGAGCCCATCTGAAGAATAAGGAGAGAGCTAGAACGAAGGTTATTCCTCCTGAAGCAAACATCAGAAATCTAAAGAACGCAAAAAACCGATCCTCTCTATCTCCGGATACAAAGAATAGAAATTTAGAGGAAAACCATATCCAAACTTGTGGGATCAATACGCTCATAACAAATATGATGGCAGCCGTATTCGCTGCAAGGGATAAAAGATCACAAGAACAAGAAACCATAAAACGCCTTCAGTTAATTAAGGGATTAACCTTTGTAAGACTATCATTGATTTATAGCATTGTCTTTTTATTTTCTCTAGGGCCTACAATGGCCAGCTGCCAGGGTCGATTTGTTAATCCATTGACGGATATTTGTTGGTCTTGTTTGTTTCCGATGACAATCGGCGGGGCTAATGTTAGTGGGCCTGGATTTGAAGATACGCCCAACCCTTCCGGCTTTATGTGCATGTGCCCCAGGCCACCCTTAAATCTTCCAACTCCTGGAGTTCCTATTTCTTTTTGGGAACCGGCTCGGCTTGTGGATGTGACGCGCACGCCTTATTGCCTGATTAACATGGGCGGGATTCAAATGGCCGGCGGTAACCGGATGCAGGGGCGAGGGAGTGTTTCCGATAAAAGCCATTCAGGCGGCTTAAAGAGAAGCTTTTATCAAGTTCATTGGTATGTGTATCCCGTTATTTACTGGCTTGAATTATTGGTAGACTTTGCGTGTTTAGAAAGAGCTAGTTTTGATGTGGCTTATCTAACTGAGCTTGATCCACTTTGGAACGATGAAGAAACAGGGTTTATCCTAAATCCTGAAGCTGTTTTGTTTGGTAATCCAATTGCTCAAGCTGCGTGTGCTGTTGATTGCGGCTTAGCCTCCGTTGGGTTTCCCAATGATGCGTTATTTTGGTGTGGAGGTTGCCAAGGGTCATTGTATCCGTTTTCAGGAACCATATCTGCGCACGTAGGAGGGGTTCAGGCCAGTCTTTTAGCAACGCAAAGAATGATGGCAAAGCTTCACCGTGAACTTCTTTTGCATGGTTATATGGGAAGTGCCGGTCAATGTACCAAATATCCAATGCCAATCATCAAAAAAACTCAATACAAAACGCAAATGGTATATCCAATCCCCTCAACAGGGAGAGGAGGATGTCATCCGCTTGGACGCAGTGAAACTTTATGGGCCTCAGGACGTGAGTTTCCCTATCAAGGAGAAGATTTTGGTTATCTGATTTGGAGGAAACGCAATTGCTGTGTAAGTTAGCGTTATTTTTTATCCTCGTTTCCTTATCAACTGACTCTTTCGTTGCAGCTGAAGACCACAAAGTTTGGGCTTTGCAGCAGCAAGAGAAAAGCCAAGAGCTTATAAAAAAATATGAAGAAGAAGCTTTAAGTTTAAAAAAGCAGAGTTTGACCATCAAAGAGAGCACTTCTTTCAAAGGATGCAGTGCTCATCAAAGTTTGGGTCGTTCAAAGTCCCAGAATCCAAAGCCTACAGAAGATAATCGAGAGAATTCCAGCTCTCCTCTTTATATTTTTGTCTCCTTTAGTATGCCTAAAGAAATTTTAAAGTTTTTAGCCGTTGAGGCTAAAAAACATAAGGCTGTTCTTGTTATTAAGGGGTTAATTGAAAATAGTTTTTTGAAAACAGCGACCTTTTTAAAAGAACTAGGAGAAGGTGTTGTTTTAGATCCTCTTTTATTTAGAGACTATAACGTTGTTGTTGTGCCGACTTTTATAAAAACGCACCAAGCCGGTTATAGAAAGATAAGCGGTAATATCACTCTTGCCTATGCTCTTGAAAAGTTTAAGGAGGGTGATAAAGAATGAAACAATTTTTTTATTCATTTCGATTTTGTCCTTCTGAGTCCTATCTTTTCCGGTCTTATGCCTTTTTGTCTTCCCCTTTTTTGATTTGTGTTTTTGTAACGCCTGTCTGTATGGCTATGGAAAGTTCTCACCTCCTAGGTCAACAGGTAGCCGGATCTCTAAAAAGTTCTGTACAAGGGGCAGCTCGAGGAACAGACGCCTCTATCGTTCCAGGGTATGCAACCGATCGGCCAAAAGAAGCGTCTTTAAATGCAGCCACTCTAGGAGATGCTTCTTTAAGAGAGGTTCATACCTCTGAGGCTGGGAAGTTTCTAAAAGAGGCGGCGGCAGAAAGGCAGAAATTTACACTTGACCCTGATACAGATCCTCTCCTTCGAAATGGAGATGAGGTTTTAAAAGACCCTCATACGGTTTTAGATGTCAAAATAGAATCGGTAATAGAAACAAGGGAGGCTTCGGTAACTCTCACATGCGAAGAAGCAGGAGATGCTATAGAGCGAACTTGTCATCATGTCCTGGCTATAGAGCTTAGTATAACACCCGGTTATGTGACCGAGAGCTGGGAATGTGGGGGGTATGATCTTCCTATCTATTCTGAAAGACAATGTGGTTCGGATCGTATTGTTAGATGGGAGCGCCGTGGACATGGACCTAATAATCCTGGATGTCGAAATGGTATTAAACCATGCGCTAAAAACTATCAGCGTACCGAGCATCCAGAAATCCTCACGGTTACCAAAGAAGAATGGAGAGATGATTGTGGGCCCCTTGAAGATCTGACCGATAAAGGAGTCTGCCAATATGGGAATAAGGTTTGCATTGATGGTCCCTCCACAAAGATGATTCATGATCGCCCTGTTACTAAAGACTGCTGGCAGTACCGCCAAACCTATCAGTGCAAACGTCCCAGTAAAAACACCTGCTCTGCTTTAAGGGCCAAGGGTTGTCTTCAAAAATCCTCAAGGTGTAAAGAAAGTGTGGGTGGAGTGTGTGTGGTTTGGGAGCAAACCTATGAATGTTCTTCCTCAAAGAAATCCTTAAAAAACATTAGAGCTGGCGCAGGATCGCCTTTTTGTATTACAGGAAACTGCACTGATTCGGGTTATGAAGCCAATGGCGAGATATTAGAAGTGATGGCGAAGCTCTCAATTTTTAAAGAAATGCAAAGAGACATTCGAAGCGGCAATTTTGAGATCTTTAAGGGCGCCGATAAAAGATGCAGCCGTAACTGTATTGATTTTAAAGATTGCTGCCAGAATATGAAAGGGTGGGGAACATCTATGCACCTTGCTTCGTGCAGTGAAGAAGAAAGACTTCTGGCTCAGCTCAAAGATAAAAACTTATGTCATCAAGTGGGAACATACTGCGCCAAGAAGGTTTTGGGAATCTGCGTTTCTAAAAAGACGAGTTACTGCTGTTTTGGAAATAAGCTTTTAAGGCTTATTCAAGAGCAAGGAAGGGCTCAATTGGGCATTGGCTGGGGATCTGCTGAAGCTCCTTCGTGCCGTGGTCTTCGTCCTGAAGAATTAGGGCGAATTGATTTTAGTCGGATTGATATGAGCGAAATTTTTGAAGACATTATGACATCGTACAAATCTCCAAATATATCTAGCCTTCAAGCCGTTACAGCGGAAAGACTTAAAGAAAATCTTAGACATATTCAAGCTGGAACCAGAAGACAACCCTTAAATGCAGGAGAAGGTGGTGGTTTGTAAGAGTTTTCTGCTCTTTTTGATTTTCCTAAACACTTGTTCTCAAGCCGGCTTCTTTGATCAGCACGCAGAAGGATGGCACTGGTATCAACATCTGCCTGTTTTAGAAGAAGAAAAAGACGACGAGACGCTTGAGAAAACCGAATCCTTTGAGCTGAACCCTAAACAAACAAGGAAAAATGACCCTAATGAATTGATGAAAGCCTATAGAGAAGAGATTGAAAGACGGCTCAATCTGGCTTTGATTAACCCAAGTCCTTTTAACGTGCAGCGGTATCAAGCCATTCAAAAGGATTTAATGAACAGGTCAGAAAGGTTTTCTAAAACATGGCAAAGAACCCTCCTTGAAAATCCGACTTTAGATTATTCTGTGGAGTTTCCAACATCACAAGTGTCAAGACATGTTTATCTGGATGAACAGCGTAAAGAGAAAGAAGAGAAAATTAAAGCGCTTTCTGGGAGCTACGGCTTGTTCTTCTTTTACCGCGGGAACTGTCCTTATTGTCATGCCTTTGCACCTATTGTGAAACGATTTGCAGAAACCTATACCTGGGACGTTTTGGCGATTAGCCTTGATGGCAGTTCAATAATTGAGTTCCCAGATGCCAAAACAGATCAAGGACAAGCCGCCCAATTGGGAGTCGAGGTTGTTCCTTCTTTATTCGCTGTTAACCCTCAGACAGGTCATATCCTTCCGATGAGTCATGGAATGACAACCCAAGATGAAATTGAAAATCACATCCTTGTTTTAACGGAGGCACCATGAAACATCGTCTTAGTATTATTCTCTTTTTGTTTCTTTGGACTTCGTCCTTTTGTTGTGCAGGGGTGGGTGAAGATTTGACTAAATTCTTTAGCTCTATGGGAGGCGCTGCCAATGTCAGTAGAGGCGGCACCTATAAAGATCAATCGGCCGGGTATTATACCGGTGGTAGTTTATTTAGCCGAAACCAAATTAGAACCATTCAACCCATGACCGTGCAAATGCCAGGCTTTAGGGCAGGGTGCGGAGGTATTGATTTATTTACAGGAGGCTTTTCTCATATTAGGTCAGGAGAGTTGATTGGTGCTTTAAGAAACATTGGAGCCTCTATGGGATCCTATGCTTTTATGCTGGCGATTCAAACGGTGAGCCCTCAGATCTATAACATCCTTAATGAACTGAATGCGCTTGCGAATAAAATTAACCAAGCCAACATCAATTCTTGTGAAGCGGCAGCCACAATGGTGGGTGGTCTTTGGCCTAAATCAGATATTGCGAGTAAACATCTTTGCACAGCCATGGGATCGAACTTAGGCGCTTTATCGGACTGGGCCAGTGCAAGGCAAAGCTGCGGCGCTGAAGGCAGACGAGAAGAACTTCTTAGAGGCAAGATGGGAGAAGAGCGTTATAAGCATATGCTGGTGGGTGAATTTAATTTGGCTTGGAAAGCCATTCAAAGAAATGATTTTTTAGCAGCTGATAAAGCGCTTGCTGAGTTTTTTTTAAGTTTATCTGGCACCATTATTTCTCGTAAAAATGGCGAAGATTTCGAAATCATAACTCTGCCCTCGCTTGCTGACAGAGAAGAGCTTTTAACAGCTCTTCTACACGGCGGAAATGCCAAGATTTACCGCTGTGACGGGGGAGATGCAGAAAACCGCTGCCTGAATCCCACCCTTACAGAGATTACGGTAGCAGAAGCCGATGCTTTAAGACAAAAGGTCAGTAAAGTCTTAGAGAGCATGGTTACTAAAATCTATGAAGATGTAGCGCCAACAGAAGCTGAAAAAGCTTTTCTCAATTCAACAAGGCTTCCTGTTTATAAGATCTTAAATGTTTCTACAGCTTACAGAAAAGGACAAGCGCCTTTAGATATTCACCAGTACGCTGATTTGATAGCCCTTGATATTCTTTATCAATACATCAGTGAGGTTTTGGATGTTGTGAATGACGGGGTTACCCAACTCAAGGCTGTTCAGGTGGATGATTCACACATTAAGCGGTTTCAAAGCGGCTTAACCTTAGCCAGAGAACGCATCACAGAGCGTCGCAACAGTGCCTTTCAACATATGGATACCATCTTAAGTTTTGTCCAAAAGACGCAAATGATAGAACGACAAATCCACAGCATGCTTGGAACTGTCGCCAACGAAACCAATTGGATGTAAAGCAATGGTGATTTATTTGAACGGTTGCAACCTTGCCCTGAAAATCTGCATTCAATTGTCGCTACAGTGTGGCGACAATTTAGAAATAAACATCTTACAGATAGTATCAGCAAAATCTAAAGCAAAGGAGTCAAGATGGACTACGTCATAACTACCTATGGGGGAGGAGAAGTTTTAGAGGGATTGTTTAATGCGATTGCTGTTTGTCTCAGTAGCACGAATGGCACATTGTTTACACCTTTGGTAAGATTTGGTCTTCTTCTTGGCGGCTTTATGGGCCTTGTCTATGCATTTTGGGGAGATCAACTGGGGTTTGTTAAAAACTGGCTGATTCCTTTTTATTTGATTTTAAATGTTTTGTTTGTTCCGCAAACAAGTGTTTGGATACTTGATCCTGTTAATCACACCCATAGCAAAATTGATCATGTCCCTTGGGGATTAGGGGCCTTTGCAGGAATGGTCAGTAACATAGGCAAAGTTTTAACGGAAAAGGTGGAAATGGTCTTTAGTCTGCCGGATGACCTTAGATATCAAAAAACAGGCCATATGTTTGCCTCGCACCTTATTCAGCAATCCAAGATGTTTCGGATCACCAATGAAGATGCCGCTGATAATATGCGCAGCTTTGTAAATCAGTGTGTGGTTTATGATGCAATGCTTGGCCGAAAGTATACAATTGAAGATTTAAGGCATAGTGATGACATTTGGGGACTTGTCTCAGCCTCAGCTTCTCCGGTTAGATCTTTTGTTTATAGAGAACCTCATGATCCGGGATCAGCTCCGAACCGAGCTGAAATTATCACCTGCCGAGAAGGCGTTACAAAACTCAATCGTCTTTGGGGGATTGAAGTGAATCGAACAGCAACGGTGTTTGGAACCAAGATCTTTGGCAAGTGCTCTTTTTTAAATCCTAAAGTTGAGCTCTTTAGGCATCTCCCTCTTGCCCATAATTATCTTACAAACTCAGCCAAAAGCGCAGAACAAATTCTTAAGCAGCAAATGATGATTCATAGTGTTGTGGATGGCATTGAACAAAAATCTATTGAACTTGGAAACGCTCCTAACTTTGCCACACGAAGAGCTTACTTGCAGCAAAGAACAACCTATGAGACTTTAGGAAACTTGGCAGCGGAAAGCTTACCTGTGATGAAGAACGTTATCGAAGCCTTAGCCTATGCTGCCTTTATCTTTATTTTGCCATTAGCCCTTTTACCTATGGGATGGAAAGTGATTGGTCAGTGGGGTGGTCTTATTTTATGGGTGCAGATGTGGGCGCCGCTTTATGCCGTTTTAAATTTTATCATGACGGTCAGCTCAAAAAGCAAAAGCTTAGCGGCCGTAGCTTTAAGTAATGAAAACGGAGTCACCATAGCGAGTTCCCTAGGGCTTATTAATGCCAATGCGGATATGGCAGCTATGGCCGGATATTTGGCTATGAGCATTCCGTTTATTAGCTGGGCTCTGGTTAAAGGCGGGGCAGGAGCTTTTGTTCAGCTTGCAACCCATTTAGGCAGCGTCACCCAAGGTGTGGCCGGTACAGCAGCAGGAGAACAAGCAACAGGTAATTATAGTTTTGGTAATGTGAGCCAAGGCAATATCCAAGCTTATAATACCAGTGCCCTGCAACAAAATACGTCTCCTTCTTATCAAGCTGGTCAGTTTAGACAAATAGATGGGAGGACGGATATGGTCACCACTGCAGAAGGACAGCATATTCTAAATGTGGCTAATTCTAACTTACCCATGTCTCTTAACCTTGCTGAAACTCAAAGTGGGCAAATTTCTGAAAGGGCCAGTAAAGCTTTAACAGCTTCTCAGCAGAAAATGGAAGCCTCTTCAAAACATCAAGCCGAAGCGTACCGGGAGGTTTTTGACTTTGCAACACATCAAGCTCATCAACAGCAACTTGGAAAAGGATTAAGTTATGGAGAGACCACATCAAGTAACACTCAAGCCTCTCTCTTCAAACAACGCGCAGAACAGTTTGCCAAAGATAACAACATCAGTGTCCAGGAATCAGCCAGCTTATTAGCAGGCGTTAGCGCTGGAGTGAACTTTGGTTTTGTAGGTATGAAAGGAGAGGGGTCTTTATCGTCACAAAGCTCTAAGGGAGAAATGCTTCGAAGGGCAGAAGATTTTGCCGAGCAAAACCAACTCCAAGAAACCTTAAGTAAAGCCGTTCAGGGGATGAAAGAAGAACGCTTTCATAACAGTGATGAAGAAGGCAGAAGACTGGCAGAAAGTATTACAGCTTCTACCGATTCTTCCCGCACTTTAAGGCAAGAAGCTCAAGCCAGTTTACAAGAAGCCCATTCTTTAAGTTCCGAGGCCAATTATATTAGGTCTAATGCATCCACAATTAACCAAAATCTTAATCAAGAGTTTGTGGATTGGATGATTAGACAACCGTATCAAGGAAAGGGGCATGTTGGCATCGATGAAACCAGACGTCTTTTGAGTAGTACTGATCCCAAACATCAAGAAATGGTCCAGCACTATGCCCGAGATTTTCTGAGTCACCATAAAAAAGGGTTTGAGGTTCCTCCTTCTAGAGTTATGGGATTAGACAGCCTAGAGGGAGCTTATCAGCGCCAGAGTCAAGATGTTCAGGGACACTATCATCAAGAAAACCCTTCCTCTTTTGACCGCGTTCAAGAGCGCGCAAGAGAAAGTGGGTTTTTAGTGTCTGAAAAATCAACGCCTTTAGTTGGCAGATTTTCTCAAGAAGAAGATGGAGTGGAAAGGAAGGACGGAGTAGGCGTCTCTAGTTCTCCTTCTCTTGATATTCATCTTCATTCTTCTCTGGATGCCAAAGAGAGCGGATTTTTATCTTCTGCAAAATCAGCGCCTTTGGTTGGTGGCTTTTCTCTGGAGGAAGGGAAAACAGAAAAGAAGGTGGAAACAAGTACTTTTAGTCCTACTTCTTCTGAGATTAACCCTTATTCTTCTCCGGATGTCAGAGAGCATGAAAGAAAATTTGATAAAAGGAGTTTTTCTGGTTTTGATCATGCTGAAGAACGACCCCGAGAAAGCGGAATTTTATCTGCTGCCCAACCAATTTCTGGAATTGATGATTCTCCTCAACAAGAGGATGGGGCCGAAAGAAAACCAGAAACAGACGTACCTAAGCCTGTTTCTTCTCGTATGGATACTTCCTCTTTCCTGGATCCAACAGAAACCCAGCAAAAAGTCGAAGGTTTGTTTAAGGATAATGAATCGACTTTGTCTTCAAGACAAAAACAGATGGAAGGTCATAAACAAAGGATGAAAGAAAGTGTTCTGACCGGCCAAAAAAGAGGCTTAATTGAATCTGTGTCGAAAGGGCCTTTAAGTCATCTTTCTGAATTGGGCAGAAAAATTAAAGAGGATCTAAAAAAAACCAGCGATGAGTAGGAAACAAAAGATGAGTTTATCTGAAACCTTTACCCAAGGGGGTCAAACCCAGCTTCATAAACTGAGGATGATCAGACAAGTGATTGGAACGACCTTATTGGCTTCTTTGTTACTGGGGGTTTTTGTTTTTATCTTGAGATGTTTTACGGGCTTTAATTCGTATTTTCTTTATATGGTTCGTTCTTTTTATTGGGCCGAGATAAAGATCAATCTCCAGCTTCTACCGGGTCAAAGAGCTCCTTCACAATTCTTTACATTCCCTAATGGACAAACGCTTGAGCTTTATTGCCGCGATATTTTAAAACTTCCAGAGCTTCAGCAAGCTGTTAGCTTATTTTGGGAGAAAGGAGAAGCTTATGCTTTTTTTGCATTGGAGTGCGCCATTGCAAGTTTTATTATGATTTCAGCCTTTTGGATTGTAAAGGGAAGACAAAGACGGATCAAAAGACTTATCCAAGGATCTAAAGTCCTTGAGGGAAAAGAGTTCACAGTTTTCACCCAAAAAGCTTTTGATAAAAGCGGCATAAAGATAGATAGCTTTACCCTACCCAAAGGAGCAGAAACTAAGCATATTATGACCTTAGGTACAACGGGCTCGGGTAAGACCAATTGCCTCAATCATCTTCTCTCTCAAATCAGAAACCGAAACCAAAAAGCCGTTATCTTAGATACAACAGGCGATTTTGTTTCTCGTTATTATAACCCCGAAACTGATACATTGCTGAACCCTTTTGATGAAAGATCTCAAAATTGGTCCTTTTGGAGTGATTGCGAATTTTCTTTTCATTATGATGCGTTGGCAGCTGCTTTCATTCCTAATAAACTGAAAGATGATTTTTGGACCACAGCAGCTAGAACGCTTTTTTCGGTAGCGGCTCAAAAATTATCTTCCAAAAGAGATTTAAAAGAATTGTTGGATGTTCTTCTTAAAAAACCGCAAAAACAATTGCAAAGTTTTTTCCAAGGCACCTCTGCAGCTGCACTCGTTGAGACCCGAGCTGAGCAAATGGTTGGCTCGATTAGGGCAGTTTTAAATGCGAATATAAAATCTCTCTTTCTTTTAGAGAGCCAAGAACCATTTTTTTCGATTCGTAAATGGGTTCAAGATGAGGAAGATCAAGCGAAAGAGATTCAAAAAGGCTGGCTTTTTCTAACCTGTACCCCTGAACAACGCGATACGTTAAGGCCTCTTCTCTCTGCTTGGGTAGGGATCTCATCAATGGCATTAATGGGATGTCCTCCAAGCCTAGACAGGAGAGTTTGGTTTATTCTAGATGAACTGGCTTCTTTGAATCAATTAGAGAGTTTACCAACCGCTCTGGCTGAGTTTAGAAAATATGGAGGATGCGTTGTTGCAGGCCTTCAAGACATCCATCAAATAGAATCAAGGTATGGCCGTGAAGAAGGTAAGGCCATGTTGGGTCTTTTTAATACCAAAATTGTCTTCAGGCTTAATGATTATGATACAGCTAAGCGTGTTTCAGATTCTTTTGGCGAGAAAGAGACATCCGAAATGATTGAAGGCATTTCCTTTGGGGCTCATCAAATGCGAGATGGGGTATCTCTGTCTGATCAAAGAAAATACAGGCCTGTCATATCTCCAACGGATTTGATGAAACTTAAGAATCTAGAGTCCTATATAAAGATGGCTGAGGTAGGAGTTTTGGGAAAAATCAAATTTTCTTATCTCAATGTACCTCTTGTTGTCCCTGCTTTTTGTGCTAAAAGCGTAGAGTTTGCTGTTGATGTTTTTCCTCTCCAAGATAATCTTGAAGAAAAACTGAAAGAATCTTCTTTAACTTTTGAAGGACCGATAGTTAAGGTAACGTTTCAGCTTTAGTTGTTATTCTGTATCTTTTATTTTTTATACGCTTTACCTAGCTGATCAGAAAAGTACGTATTGATATGATCTCTGGCATAATGGCTATGAACGGTAAACTGCCCATTTTCTCTTGCGACAAAGTTAGTCTTATGAAACCACGACTGATACGTTGCCTTTGGAAGGTTGTTAAACAAATACTCCTTAACACGTCGATCGATGTCTGTCTTGGCAGTGGCTAACACTTCTTCAAGGGTGAGTTCAGGTAATAATTTTGGTGGTAATTTCTTTGGCATGCCATTTCCTCATCCTTGATTGATCAATCCTTTCAAAAACCCTTACTCTATCAAAAACAGCTTTTCTTATAATCGCAATCGAAGAAAAACATTTCAAGATGCTAACTCCAGTCCAGCTAGAGAGAAAAACCCTTCTCTAGCTTTAATTGCCTTTCTTGCTCTAATCTCCTCTGCTGGTCTTGTAAAAACTGTTCCTGCTTTTCAATCTCAGGCGTATATTTTTTAACGTTTTGATTCTGATCGAATTCTTTTCTTTGCTTTAAAGACTCGTTATCACATTCTAAGGTTGATTCTTGTTGCTTTGTTTGAATTCGATCTAACTTTACGACGACGTGATACGGATCCCTTTGTGATTTGGGGACCGTGTAAAAGGCATCATTTTGATGCAGGCGGTCTTTTATTTTAACGGATAACTCTTGACCAAGGCTTTGTAACTTATCCTTTAGGGTGTGCTTGATAAAGAAGGAGAGAGGGCTTAGGTTTTGTTCTGCATTTTTTAAATGGCTTTGTTTTTCAAGGTCTTGTCTTTTTTGCCGTATATCTTCTACGCTAACAAAGTTCAAAGAAGAAACCTTCCCTTGGGAAGTATTCATCTGCTGAACAAGAGTTTTAAAATCTTTAGTTTGATCTTTTGAGACAAATAAATTGAGATCATTCTTTTGACGGGTTAAGGAAACATAAGAAAGAGCCTTTGAGCTCATACCGTCATGATAAACAAAAACAGACGGTTTGGTCTTCCCTTGAGCTTTATAGATTGTAGAAGCATAGCCTAAGGTAAATCCAGGGAACGTTGAAGGATCAAAGGTGACTTCCTTGCCGTTGTCCTGCTTCACAACAAACTCAAATTTACGTCCTTCTTTTTCTCTGACCTCTTGAAGAGTGCCTAAGATTCCGTTACTGATGCCAAGCTGTCCTTTGGTTTGGGTAAACTGGATGCGATCACCAACACTGACTCGAACTTTAAGCCATTGATTGCTTCTAAGGGTCATGTATTCATATTCTGTTTCTGAAAGGGTTTTCGTCTTTTTCAGATGATGACGAATGGCTTTATTGAAACTTTCAACCATAACGTTAGTGTGAGCAATAATGAGCTTTTGCTCTTCCGGTTTTTCTTGGTGGGATTTTATCCAAGCATTAACCAATTCATGGGCAGCTTGCTCTTTTTTGTCATGCCAATGGATGCGGCCGTGATCTTGGAGAATCTCTAAAGCTTCTTTTGTTTGACCTTGACTTAACTGCTTGGAGACTTCTTTTTGCCAGTCAATCTCTTGCCGTTTAATATCATGGAGTTCGGCAGAACCATGCTTTTCTGCAAGATAAGCAAACATTCCTCCTCTTGAAATTGAGGAAAGCTGCCGTTCATCTCCCACTAAAATGATCTTACATTTGGTAATCTTTGAGACGTGTAGCAATTCATGAAGGGCATCATTGGGGATCATACCGGCTTCATCGATGACAAGAACACTGCCTTTGGGTAACAGTTCTCTTTTGTTTTTATGATCAAACAGCATTTTATGAATAGTTTTCGTTTCCAAAAACCCTGAATCGGTGGCTAGATCCTGGGCCACTGTATTGGTGGGCGCAAGGCCAATGACCTTTATACCTTCTTGCTCATAAGCTTCTCGAATGGCCCCAAGGGTGTAACTTTTACCGGTTCCTGCTCGTCCTTGAACAATAACAAGCCCCTTGTCTTCGGTATCTTTAAGGCATCCAGTTGCTGCTAAAAAGACCTGCTTTTGATCCTCTGTGAGGGTGTGCCTGTCTAAAACACTATTAACTTTTTTTTTAGAAAGCTCAATGCCATTTTTGGCTTCTACAGTCTCAGCAAAACGGACAATGCGCTGTTCTTCTTCTCTGACCTTTCGGGTCGTAAAGAGATCCTTTTCATGAGAAATCTCTAAGGGGTTCATCTCATCTTTCTCCCAAAGCTGTAAAAGGTTGGGGCTTTTAAAAACTGCTTCTTTAACAGTCTTTCTTTGCTCTTCGTCAACATGCTTTTGCAAAAAGCGATTCAGATCTGCTTCTTTAAAGGTTGCATTGTGCCTTGTCAGAAAAGCTAATATAGCGTCGGGATCTTTGGCGAGCTCTTCATTGGCTTGCTGAAGAAAGTCTGAGCGAAGCCCAATTTCTGTATCTCCCATAAACCGGCGCATACGAACAGGTCCTAAGTGCTCTTGCGGGATAATGCCGTTTTCATCAACAGCAAGATCGTATCCCTTTTCCAGGAAATAAGCATTTTGAACCTCTCTCCACTTTTCTCCCCATATGTCTCCTTCCATGACCTGACCTTTGTAAAAAGTAGGATTAAGGTCTCTAGCTTTCTCGCCTAAGTCTTGGCCGTCTTTGGTAAATCTTCTGGTGGTTATTAAAGCATGGGCATGCCAGTTCCTTTCATTTTCATGCGGAGAGTGAATGTCCAATTGTACGGCTAACCCCTTACTAATAAAATTCT
Source organism: Alphaproteobacteria bacterium (assembly GCA_019749935.1). Taxonomy (GTDB): domain Bacteria; phylum Pseudomonadota; class Alphaproteobacteria; order Paracaedibacterales; family CAIULA01; genus CAIULA01. Next base: position 3,867 of record JAIEPD010000025.1, on the reverse strand, counting down.
CATTTAGAAAACGGCGGGCTAAGGCAATTTTATCCTCTAGAGTGATCTGTGCATCATCAGGAAGAGCAATGACCATGTCATAAGCTACTTGACTATCGCTGCGCTTTTCTGCTTTTTCTGCGGCATTCCAAAGAAGAGCGGCTTGTTTAAACCTAACATCAGCTCCTTCTGGGAGTAATATTTCATGGTGAACATTGCCTTCTCTATGGCCAAAGTAAAAAGTCTGACCTGTCCGCTCGCATTTTAATTTACTGCGTTCATTATACGCTGCCTTCAAACAGGCATTAGAACCTTTTGAGCGAGATACGGTTTCTAAACGGGCAAATGCAATGGCCAAATCTGAAAACTCCTTAACAAAATCTATATTTAAGAATAGCTATTCGTTATAGTAACATATTTTTTGCAAAATGCAAAAACGCACATTCGAAGAATGTATATTGCGTCTGCATAAATTCTGCAGAACCATGGTCATGGAAAGTCGGTACAAATCTCAAAAACACCACATGAACAAAAATTATAAATCCCTCCTATCCAGACAAAGGTTTCAGCAATTATACCTCTTTTTTGGCAAACAGCAATGTGTTATTATAGCTATACAAAAGATAGTTTTCGTTTGAATGAAGCCAGAGAAAGAGGAGGAGCATGAGAAAAAACTTACAGCAGCGCAAAGCTGAATTAGAACGACAAAAAGTTGCTATCATGGGAAGAGAAAAAGCTCTTAAGGAAACGATGAGACGAGAGCGGACCAGAAAGCTTATTGAAATGGGAGGGCTCATTGCAAAAGCCGGAATGGATAGCTTAAATACCCATGCTCTTTATGGGGCTTTGCTATCGTTAAAAGAAAAAATGAATAAGCCTGAAAGCCTTCAAGAATGGAGTCAAAAGGGGAGCAGTGCCTTTATTACCGATCAAACGAGAGGGGAGGGGATCCCTTTGATTGTTCAGTTTAAAGAAAAGCCAAGTGAGGAAGCCAGAGCCGCCATAAGAGCTCTTGGCCTGAAATGGAATGGCATTCGCCAAGAGTGGCAGGGGATTGCCAATTTTGAAGAGGTAAAATCTGTAGCCCAGCACTATAGCGGTAATGTTGTCTCTATGGCACTCTCTGAAGATCCGGTTGACTAAAGGAAAGGGTAGGTGGGTAAGTCTGCACTTCTTACCGCTTACCTTACTTACTGCTATTCTTTAGAAATTTGTCCTTTGAAGAGTTCATCACGGCTGGTCCTATTTATCAAGGGCGAGTTCGGCTTCGCCTCAGAGCTTTTCAAGCTCCCCTTATATCTTGGATTTTATCTTCATTGGCTTTAAGCTGAGGTCGTGAGGATGGAAGAAGGAGAATCTGAGGCTCCCCTAAGGCTTTGAGCTTGGTGTCAAGATAAGGTCCCTTCTTCCGCAAGTTCTTTTAGTTGGACGGTATCTAAGGATGTTATAAAAACAAATCCTGTATGAATAAGGTTGACTAGAACTTCGCATTCAAATCTTTTGGAAAGTCATAACAAGGGGGATAAAAATGGAAAAAATTATTATAGGGATTGATATATCAAAACTCACTTTCAATGTGGCACTTCTTGTTCCTAATCAACCCATCAGATGCACTGAATTTTCTAATGATCAAAAAGGATTTCAGTTATTACACAAGTGGTTAAATTGTAGAAAAATAGCAAAAGCTCATATTTGTATGGAAGCTACAGGTGGCTATGAAGAAGCCTTAGCTCAATTTTTCTTTAACTATCAATATGATATAAGTATAGTCAACCCAGCAAGAACAAAAGCTTATAGCCGAAGTTTACTTGCACGTAATAAGACAGATAAAATTGATTCTTTAATCATCGCACAATTTTGTTTAGCTCAAAATCCTAATTTATGGATGCCTCAAAAACCAGAATTGCAAGAAATCAAAATACTTTATCGCTGTCTTCAAGGGTTAAAAGAAGATGATAATAGAATCAGAAACCGATTGGAAAAACTATCAGGTAAGTCTCCTGTAGTTATAGAAGTTATGGAAAGGAATTTGACTGCCATTAAAGAAAGCAAAAAGAAAATTGAAGCTGCTATTTTGTCTTTATTGAAAGGTTGTCCAGAGCTTAAAAATCAGTACGAACTGTTAAAAACAATCCCTGGAATTAGCAATATAACAGCCACTGCACTTCTAGCAGAACTACCTGATATAAAAGTGTTTGATAAGGCTAAACAAGTTGGAGCTTTTGCAGGATTAACACCATCTCATCGAACTTCTGGTACATCAGTACGAGGTTCTTCTTTGTCCAAAGTGGGGTCTTCAACCCTAAGAAAATTACTTTATATGCCCGCTATAGTAGCTATGAGGAGAAACCCTATTATTCAAAAGTTTTGCCATAAACTTCTTGAAAAAGGAAAACATATAATGCTTGTTATTGCCGCAGCGATGCGTAAACTTTTACAAATAGCCTATGGCGTTTTAAAATCAAAACAACCCTTTAAGCTATCCCTAAACTCTTAAAGTTTTAAAAATTGACTCTCGAAAAGAGCCTAAAAATTATTGCGAAGATTATAGTCTAAAAACGAGTTATAAAATGAATCTTACTTTATCTTTATACCCTCAACATCCTTCATTTTTGTTGCCTGACAATTTAGATATTAAGATCTGGCGGTATATGGATTTTGATAAATTTGAATGGTTAATAAATGAAAAACGTTTATTTATGGCTAGTTCTCATAATTTAGGAGATTCAAAGGAAGGTACAACTGCGCAAGGTGAGCACAAAAGATGGAATGAATGGTTACAAAAAACTAAAATCAATGAGGAACGTTTCATTGTTGAACAGAACTATGGGAAAATCAATCAATTTGCTCAAGCGTTTAGTAAAAATTACTATTTTGTAAACTGTTGGCATATGAACGAAGAAGAAGATCCCAGCAGGTGGTCAGATTTTGTTAATTATCCTGATGAATCAGTAGCAATAAGAACGACTATTCGTAATTTACAAAGCTGTATGTCAAGCTGGATAAATATCGGAATGGTTAAATACATTGATCACAGCAAAGATGCCTTTTATTGTCGTGAAGGCACATTTTTGCCAAACTTCTTTGAATGGATTATTTCAAAAGATAAATTTTTTGAATATGAAAAGGAGATCAGATGTATTGTAGATAGATTAACAATAGAAAGAGAAGATCTAGTTAATTTTTTTATACATATTAAAACTAGTAAGTTGGTTTATGCTCCCCTTCTTGATTTGTCACAATTGATATTAAGTGTACATTTTCCATCTAATGCAAGCAAGAGTCATAAAGATTCTGTTGCTAGATTATTGAGAAAGGAAAATTTAGAACATCTTTTAAAAATTTAGCTAATTAGAAAAATAAAAACGTTTGACATTCAAGACGGTATCTTGACAAACAGGACCTATCGCCGTGATTTTGCCTATCCATGGACAAATCCAAAAAAGAACTCCGGGGAGTTCTCTTAGAGGCTCTTTGCTTTTTGAGGCTAAGGATTAAGAAAAGCTTGTAGATTTTTTAAAGATCTTCTGATGTGGGTTAATTGAGATTTGTAAATCTTTTTTGCAATGTCTCTTTTCCTTTTTGAAAAGCTTTATCAAAATGAGATCTTTTTTGCTCAAGCTCTTGTTTGATTGCCTTTTGGCCGGCTTCTATGGAAGATTTTCTAGCTTTAAAATCCTCTTCAAAAGCTTTTGACATGTCTTGAAAGGAAGCTTCAAAGGCTTCGCTGCTTTCCTTAAATTCTTGACGTCTGTTCATAATGCTGGAAAGAATCCACCAGGCTACAAAGGCAAACAAAACGAATCTTAGTAGCAAGAAGATAATAGAGCCAAAGGCTGCTTTTCTCCAATGTCTTTTTATAAAAGTTAAGAGTTCATCTTTGATACG
>JAIEPD010000060.1 GCA_019749935.1 Alphaproteobacteria bacterium | reverse complement strand
CTCTTATCGCTTATTCCTTTAAATCTCATAAACCTAAAATAAAATTTAACTTTCTAATCCCGAACTAGGGTTATTAAGTACCGATGTCTTCGAGATAGAAACTATACATAATCTGAAAGGCATGCGGCTTGTTTTTGATCTTCTCAGGAATAAGGTTGGATCCCCTGTCTCTTACCAATCCCTTGCAGAAGATGTTGGGGTTTCCCCTATGACAATTAAAAAATATATTCAAATTTTAGAATCAATTTTTGTTGTTTTTATGGTAACCCCCTATTCACGCAACATTGCCCGCAGCCTTTTAAAAGAGCCAAAGATATATTTTTTTGATACGGCTTTGGTACAAGGAGAGGAGGGTGCAATTTTTGAAAACTTTGTCGCTATTAGTTTATTAAAAAATGTTTATGCGCGCGTAGACAGTAATGCTGACGATTGTGCCCTTCATTACTTGCGTACAAAAGATGGCCAAGAGGTTGATTTTGCCATTGTAAAAGATAAGAGTATTGAAACGATGATAGAGGCTAAATTATCAGAACAGGTATTAAGTAAGCCTTTACGCATGTTTCATGAGAAATATCACCATCCAGCTATACAGCTTGCTAGATATACGAAAAACGAATATAGGGAACACAATATAGAAAAGATGAATGCGCAACAGTACCTTTCATCATTGTACTTATAAAATTAACCCTTACGCCATTACATCAAAGGTAACCCGGGCGTAACCCCAGTCAATTTCTAATATTTTTAAAAACCCTTAGAACCCAGTATTTAAATGGCGTTCCCGGCGGGATTCGAACCCACGGCCTCAAGATTAGGAATCTTGCGCTCTATCCTGCTGAGCTACGGAAACAGCTTAATTTAACATTCCTAAAACTAGGCTATTTTAAGGATTTTGTCTATGGTCACTTCTATGCGGCTTTCAAAAAAGGTAATCCTAAAAGAGATAAATCTTCCTTAAAAATATCCTGCCATTCTTTTATGATTTCAATGTCCACATCAGATGGAAAGGGATGATATCCAGGTTCCAGATTTCTTTGCATGATCAGCTCACATCCCAAATTATGGGCATAAAAACTAGGATCTAAATAGCGCATTTTGGTAGGTTCATCTAGCAAAAAGTTTAGGGGCATTTTACCGCCTAAAATTTCACTTTTTTCAAACGCATATCCGTATTCGTCTTCTACGCCTACGTTCGCTAAAAGCTTTCCTTTGAATAAATCATGCTCAAAAGTGTTTGAGATGATATTCTTTACGCCCGTTGCTGTAATCACAATATCGGCATTTATAATGGCTTTGGTAATTTCTGCTTTTTGGTCAAAACTTAAGGCCTTTATATTTCTGCTGTATGCTTTTTGAAGAGAAACCGCTGAAACATCAACAACGGTAATGTTTTTTGTATAAGCCAAAAATGCATTGGTAACCCCGCTGCCGACTTTTCCATAGCCAAACAATAAAACGACTTTGTCCTTTAAAGAAGAATTAGAGTGCTGCACAAATGATCTTATGAATCCATCCCCTGTTCCATAGAAAGTTTCAAGACCTTTTAGATAACTGTCATCAACAGAAATAACCGGAACATCAAGTTGCAGTTGGAGATAAATTTGTGTCCCTGTTTGGGTGATCTCAACAATTCCTCGGCGTGGACGTAAAACCTTGGCCAGCTCAGCGCCGCAATCTAGCAGAAAGTCGAATTCGTTGTCCCTTCCTTGTAGTTCTTCGTGCTCGGGGATATAAGCAACCCCCATAGCCTCTAAATAAGAAATCGCTTTATTTTCAGAACTGGGATGAATTGTTTTGGTACGCGTTACAGTAACGTTAGCGCCTGCCTCTAAAAGAGTATCAACTTTGGATAATGATTCTAAAGATAAGGGGAGATTTTGAAGAATATTAAAACCTATTAAAGGTTTTCTCTCTTTCCAAGAATTTCGCATTTTTAATAAAAAAGGGACTTCCCTAAGAGGCTGATGATTCCAAAACTCTGGTAGCGACATAACAACTTTCCACTTTTTATTAAAATTAAAAAATCTTAACACACACAAAAAATTAACAGCAATACTTTATCGGTTATAAAACATTTTACGTTCCAATGGGCCTTTTAATATTAACGAGATAGAAAAGATTGTTCGTTTTTTCCCAGCGAATGGAGAAAGAAATTAAAAAGAAAGTTTTTCTCACATTGAATATTAATGGTATAACTCAGAGTAGGTTAATTTTGGATATTTTGGTGAAAATTTTTGGGACCTCCGCACTGACCCAAAAAGTGCCTGACCTCCGCCTCGCTCCACCACGAGAGAAACACTCACCCAGCCCTTGTCACAACTGTTAAAAAACGTTGCTCCAAAGGTTCTCAACACAAATTTGCGTTGATCTAATGCATAAAAAAAGCTCGATCGTGCTCTTTTTACACACCTAAGCCTCGAGGGAAAAGAAACATCTCATAGCAAGATGTTCGGTGCTCTCCATCCGCCGCACTTAGCAGATGCCCAACCAAAACCTGCCCTCATTCTCTAAAGTAGCAAAAAAAGGTTAATATTTTATTGATATTTATAAAATAATATCAATATTTGATAACAAACAGATAGAAAGCAAGAATCGGAAATTTTCTTTATTTACATTAAATCAAGATACATTTTTGTCAAATCTGATCTTAAATTATATCCTGTTTTGAATTTGATATTATTAATATAACCCTCCACAGTCCTCGGAGATAAATTCAACTTTTTAGCAATTTCTTTTACTCTAAAGCCTTGCGCAAAAAACGACCAGCACTCTGTTTCTCTTTTTGTAAATTTTATAAGACAATTATTCATTTCAAAAGACATATTCAGAGTGTTAAAATCGAAAGAGGGACTCCCATTACCAGTAGGCGACATATCAAGCTTGTCAGCGTAGTACTTTAAAGGTGCTGTATTAATAAGGAAAGACGCTTCACGTTTAAAATGACTAATCCATTTTCGTAAAATTTCCATATTCGTATGATTCAAAATGGATAAAAAGGCATTTTCTCCACTAGAGAAATTCCAGCAATCAATATAAGTATCATGCCTTTTATAAACACTTATTCCATTAAAGTGTCTGAATTTCTGCTTAACAATCTGTAAAATATGATCCCCAGTTTTTTCAGGCCATAGAAAATAATTGTACTCATCATTGATAGAATTTTTGCTTGCATTTAAAAACTCTGTTCCATTGTCCGTCACTTCTAAAAGATGCCAACGAAAAACAGGAAGGCTCGTTGTTAAAATCACTGCATTAGAGCATTGACGCTGCTCATCGAGAAAAAATCTCATAAATGCAGCACCACAAATGGGAGCATAACGGAACAAAGGTTCGCATATATTTAACATCATAGGGTGAGTTTGTTCAGCTTTTTCAAAAGCTTGTTTCCTATGATCCCCTAAGCTACAAGTCATCACAAACCTCCTATCGATAGTGAACTTTGTAGCCTCAAAAAAATAAAGTAGAAAAATTTCTTTTTTTCTATTTTCTTAATGATCCTACTTCTAAAACAATTTCAAGACTATTTCTGACAAGCATCACAATAAAACGTTGACCTACCGGCTTGTATTTCTTTTTTAATCTTTCCTGCGCATCCTTCGGTTGTGCAGTCTGCAAGATGACGCCCATAAACAGCAAATTGATGCTGAAAATAACCAAGTTTGCCATCGGGTTGTTGATGATCTTTTAAGGTTGACCCCCCCGCCATAATTGCCCGCTGTAAAACCTTTCGAATATGATCAAGTAGATTTTCTGCATCTTTTAAGGTCAAAGAATGAGAAGACCTAAAAGGGTGAATACCACTCCCCCACAACGCTTCACTGGCATAAATATTGCCAACGCCAACGATCAATTTTTGATCCAAAAGTGCGATCTTTATAGAATGTTGACGCTTTTTTAAAAGCTCGTAAAAAACTGTTGGCGTTAAATTATCATCAAAAGGCTCGGGCCCCAAATGCCGAAAAAGAGGGTGATCCGTTAGATGTGCCGTTTGCACCAAATCCATCAATCCAAAACGCCTTGCATCATTGTAAGCGATTACTTTATTTTCATTGCTATAAAAAACCACATGGTCATGTTTTTGAAGCATAAATGAAACAGTGTCTTCAATCCTAATCCTTCCAGACATTCCAAGGTGAATAACCAAGGTATACCCTTCGTCTAAATTTAAGAGAAGGTATTTAGCGCGCCTTGTAAGATTTAGGATTTTCCGTCCTTTTAGTCGCTCTCTGAATAGTGGAGGGAAAGGATACCTAAGCCCATCTCTATAAACCTCGGTTTCCCTTAAAATTTTTCCTTCTAAAACAGGAATCAGACCGCGGCGTACCGTTTCAACTTCGGGAAGTTCTGGCATCTCTATGCCATACGACCCCAGCGACGAATACGCCCGGTGTCCACGTGAACAAAGGAGTCATAACGCCCAACGCCGCCACTTTTAAGATTTAAAGCGATCTGTCCAATTTTCCTAAGCGAATGCCCTTCAATAAAAATATCAGCTGCTCTGCCAAGGGTGTGTTGGCTATGTTTGGCAACGCCATAACCATCATTAAGACGAAGACGATTGTTGGTTTCAAGGCAACGATACCCAGACACCAGATGAATTGGCTTTTGCGTGCCAAGCTTTTGCGTGATGTTATGTAAAAGGTTCAAAAGCTTGTAATCAATACTATGAACTTTGTTGGTGCGATGATCCCTAAAAAGCCGATCAACGTTTTTGAGTGCCCCAGGGTCAAATTTACCATTCGCCCAAAAAACACACTTCTTTAAAAACTCACCTGTATGGACATTATAAAAATTAAGCGTTTTCTCGCCTTTTTGAATAACGGAAAGATTAGGCGGCGTTATTTCCCCATCCATATCCCCACTGAAAAGACCGCCAACCTTACCCGAAAATCCCATCCATGATAAAGGTGCCAAAGATAAAAACGAAGTGCCTGTCCATTTCAGCAAGCGTCTTCTTGACAAACCTTTTTCCGCTTCAGATTGAGGGTTTAACAAAGCATCCTCGTTATCAGGACAAGGCTTTGTGAGTCGATATAAAGTATCTTTAAGCATATGCACAGCATAATTGGCCAAAGATAAATAATCAAGCCTTAAGGTTCTATGTATTTAATCTAATATTAATAACTATATTGATATACTTTTTGAAAAACCAGAAGTCTAGAGACAATTTTGTATATCCTTCTCCTCTTTTTTTGTTTTTTCTTCTGTGCCCTTCCTACGAAAAGTCAGGCTATGGACCCTGAAACATTGGTCGCACAAGCATTAATAGCAGAAAATAATCAAAAATACAGAGAAGCTGTAGTCAAACTCAAGAATGGGTTAGATGATATTGGGCAAGGCGTTATCGATATAGAAATTGCCGGCATCAATCCTCAAGACCAGGAAGAGATTGTCAAACTTGCAGCCGCTCTAATAATTCCTGAAATGCTATTAACCCAAAGAACAGATATCCTTGATGCCTTAAAGAAAATCAGCCCTACAGCTTATGGCGCCCCTCCACATCCGCCTATGAAACAATATCACATTGTAAAACTTTTAAAACAAACTTTAGAACAATATCCCGCGCTCAAAATGGATGCCGCAATGTACTCTGATTTTTGTTTAAGGTTTATTCAGGAATTCACAAAACTCCCTTCGGCAATTAGCCGTTTTATTGCTTTCGAAAGAATGAAGGAAATTCTAGGCCCAGCAAGAGGTGACTTAATTGCCTCTGAATATTTTGAAACATTCGATGGGATAAAAACTCACATTCCAAGTACTATTGCAGAAATTTATGCAAACCTAGATTCTGAACCTGTCAGAATTAACCGTAAAAATCTGGTGATGACGCAACTTCCCCCCTTACCTATCCCTCCTCAAAAAACTGGGCAAGAAGTCTTACAAACATTTGATAATATGATAGGCACTCTTGAATTAGACGATACCACAGCTCCTAATTTTTTATCCATTTGTGTCATAGACGAGGCAATCAAGGAAACGACAGATAACAAAGTAAAAGTTACTGAAAATATTGAATTCGCTCGCCAATACTTAAAAGTATTATACGATTTGCCTAGAGAAGGGCCTGCAAGATGGACACCTAAAGAAAGTGAAAAGTCATTTTTAAAACAAGGTATTGAGGTTATTTTAGATGCTTTAGGAAAAACTGATGATCCCTCTATAAAGGCTAATAACACGGCTCTTTTAATTCAAGGACTTGTTCATTGTCCTGCAGGTCAAAAGGAAGGTATTGATACCGTCATTAAAATTGTCATTTACGGTGTCAACAGTGTTTCTACAAACTTACCAGAGCAGATAAAAATTCTGATGGCAGTACAAGGAAAAGAGGATCTCCTTGAACGTATTGTTAGACAGCCAGAACATTCTGAAAACAATCATATTAGTGCATTTTATAAGCAACGTTTACCTGAGGCATTGGGAATATTTAGCTCCTCTGGTACATTTGAGGAAAGATTACCTGTTCGCACCGATAATTTTGAAGGCAACGTTAATCTTGTCTTAGCAATGTTCTTTATGTTTGTAACACCCCAAACTCTACAACATATACTTTTTAATGCTGTCGAAAACGAGGCAGACAAGAAACTACAGGCAGAAACTAATGGATTGGCAACTACACTTAGGACTTTAAGCTCTGATCCTCGGGCAAATCAAGGAAAAAAAGAACTTCAAGACAGAGTTGATTTAATGAAAAAGGAAGTCAAATCACCATCAGAAGAAAGAGCCCATCAATTAAGAATTGCCGGTATCGAAGGGCTTATAAAAAATATGATAGAATACAAAATTGTCAGGGCAGAGGAAATCCAAAGGATCCGTGATCAAAAAGAAGAGAAAGAGAAAAAACTGAAACAAAACAGAAAAACCAGATTCATTTCTGTAGGAAGGATTATAGAGTTTTTATCGCAACAATACAGCGTTGTTGATATGACTGACTCGGAAAAAAGAACATTTTTTAGTTTATATTTAAACACTGACAATCCGGAAGCACATCCTATGCCTTTACTAACAGAGGAAGGAGCGATGCGTTTACTTGAGGATCTGGGGTACATAATAGATGATAGGCATGATTCAAAAGCAATAAGAGCCCAACAAGAAAGTCTAGCTCAAGACCTAGTTCGTAGAAAAGAAAAACGCGAGGAAGAGAATATTATAACAGAGTTTAACTCCCTTAGAACTGAAATTGAAACAGCCTACCAAAAATTCAAAAAGACTCTTAAAACTAAGGTAAAAGACATTTCTACCTCAACGCTTTTTCTGCAATCTTTAGTAGAGTCCTTAAAAGTTATTGAAGGCTTTATTACAACAGGTTATGCCGATGAAGATACAATGGACAGAGCCAATACACTAGCTAAACAAATTGCAGCAATTTTAACGCAAGGTCATGGCGTTGGTGGCCTTAAATTACGCACAGCAACAAAACCAGAAAAAGCAATTATGAAAGAAGCTGTTGATTTATTAGCAAAAAGGATCAATTTGAAGGCTCTGAAACTTTATATAAATCAAGGTCCTGATCTGAAGACAAGAGACCCTAAAATCATTAAACATGAACAAATTTTATGGGCATTAGCGAATCTGGCCGTTTTGAAAGAAACGAAAGATTGGGATAAAAAAGAGTTAGATGAAAAAGTTGGCTTTCTTTTGTCAAAACTAGGAAATGGGATTCTAAGTGAAATTCCGTCATCAAGTCTTGAAAAGCTAGTTAAATAATTTCCCCTCGTCCCAATCATACATATACAAAAGCATTGCCAGTTTTAAACTCGGATCAATTATCCCCTCACTGATGAGGGCATCAATAGCCAGTCCATGGCTTTTTAAAATTTCCTCCTTAACAATTCCTTCACCTCCCATTACAGCATACTGCGGCTTTAAAGGCTTCTCTGACACAATTTCCGTTTTTTCGATAACCGGAGCTGGTTCATTTGGATCCGAGCCATAATTCTTCACAAGATCAATTAAGTTGCTAACTTCAATTCTATAACGGGACTGTGTTTCTGTTTTTGAAACTTTGCCATTTTCTATCAAAACAATATCAACGCCAGCATCCGTTAAATAAAGCATTGCTCTTTGATTCTCTTTAATATCACCGAATACTTCTTTTTTTAATTTATTAGCGATTTCATAGGCTTGCGCTTGCTTGGATGCCGCAAGGTATTGTTGATCAGTCACTTCCTCATCAATCTTTCGTACTTCTCCTTGAAGAAAGCCCTTCTTTGTAACAAGATAGGCGTCTCTTTTTCCATATCCAAGTTGATGAATTGCGTCAAAATAATGTCCTAACCACGTTTTCAATTCAGGGCTGAAAACTTTTGTGTGTGAATTTGGTTTTGGCTCAGTTTCACCTTTTGTCTCTTTTGTCTCGTCTATCGCCCATTTCATTGATCTCATATAAATCTTCTCAACAGGTAGATTTTTATTATAACGTGCAGCTTCAATAAAAATCTGCTCGATCTCTTCCCCTGCCTCAGATAACAGATCGTTTTCTCTAAGTGGCGTTATTATTGATTTTATTTCCGCAGGATTTTTACCTTGTAAAGCAGAGCAAAGAAGCTCTATAGATCGACCTTCAACTTCATCATCAAAAGGTATCTCACCCAAAACACTTAAAAACGCTCTTAGTTTGACTAATTCATCAGGAGAAGCGCCCTTTAGCAAAGCAGTAAATTTATTAAAAGCAACCTGTTGAGCACTGCTTATTTCTGAGGTTTTATTGATTTTTTTCATAGTCTCTCTAGGATATTCAACAAGCATCCCTAAGGAGAACCCTTTTAAATCGTCAGGCGTAAAAGATGGATTTGCTTTTCTGACCAAATCTTGTAGTATTTTTGGGTCAATTTCTTGATCCTGATTCTCAAATGATTCTAAATATCCATTTGCTATATAAGAAAAAGCTGATAAACGATGCCTTCTTAAAAGCGGATCCTGAGTTGATGCAAGCATTCCTTTGTCAAAACGTCCAAAAACAATTTGAACAAAACCGTGAAGAGGGTAACTTAAATTACCAAAATCTTCACCAATTCTTTTAGCACCCTCTTTCAACTTTTTGAGAACACCAGCATCGGATTTCTTTTTAGAAAAACCCCATTTACCGGAAAGAAGATCAAGGAGAATATAATCAATTGCCGTGACTAAGTTTTTAGTTTCATTTTGTTGCCTGTCTAATTCTTCTAAAATCATGCTTTTTGCGTTGTCTAAAAGAATAAAAACATTATTAGCTGTTCTTTTTCCTAAACCTAAGCTTTGATAAACACTGTCCCACGTCGTTCTATTAAGATTCAATACAAGATCTAGATATTCTGCGTTTGAATGCACATTCAAAAAAGTCATATAGCCAATTAGATTTTCTTTTTGATTCTCGAGGTTCAATCCCGATAAATACTCTGCTTTTGTTTTGGCTCTTTTTGCTTTTTCAATAAGCGCTAACAAAGTATTATCGGGTTTTACATTATGCGCAGGGTCCATCGATCTTTTTATTGATTCTTCAACATCACGATCTGCTTTTTGATCATAGATCTGCCTAGATTCGGCAAGAACCCATTGTAAGTCTGGATCATTTTTCTCATCCATACAGAAACCAGGCGTTACCAACCAAAAAATAATAAGAAAGAAAATCATAATTAATATATGCAAAAAAAAACGTTGTTCTATTCTAAGAAGAGAATAGTTAACATATTTTTAATATGAACCGCATGGGTACGCAATATCTTTGATTTATAGCAACAAAGCGGCTTAGCATCATTTGTCTCAGGACTTAGCCAAGCAACGGCTTTGTTGCGTTGTGAGGCTTAGTTGCTGTATTCACAAAATAAACTTGGAAAGATCCTGATTTCTAGCAAGCGGACTAACCTTATCACGCACATCCTGCAAAGTGATTTCAAGCGATTTTTTCTCCATATCACTTGCATCAAAGCTGATTTCTTCTAATAGTTTTTCAAGAATGGTATGCAGCCTTCTTGCCCCAATATTTTCTACATTCTGATTAATGTCAGCAGCTAAAGTTGCAATTTCATTAATCGCATCATCCGTAAACCGTAAAGATAACCCTTCTGTTTCCATCAAGGCTTTGGATTGACGAATCAGGTTGGCTTCAGGTTCTGTTAGGATACGCACAAAATCATCCTTACTAAGTGCCTTTAATTCCACCCGAATTGGCAAACGCCCCTGTAATTCAGGCAAAAGATCTGATGGTTTCGCAAGGTGAAACGCGCCTGATGTGATAAACAAAATGTGATCTGTTTTAACTGTCCCATGTTTTGTTGCAACGCTTGTCCCCTCAATCAAAGGCAACAGATCGCGCTGCACTCCTTCACGGCTGACATCAGCGCCGTGATGATCGCTGCGGGCACAAATCTTGTCAATTTCATCGATAAAAACAATGCCATTTTGTTGAACAATATCAATGGATTCACGTACAATTTTCTCTTGATCAAGCAGCTTGTCACTTTCCTCAGCAATTAAAACCGTCAAAGCTTCTTTGACTGGCATTTTTCTGGATTTCGTGCGGCCACCCCCAAGAGCTTTTCCAAAAACATCCCCTAAATTGAGCATTCCCATTTGCGCACCTGGCATCCCTGGAACATCAATTGTTGGCATAGACATTGACCCTGAGTCAGATACCTGGATTTCAACTTCTCTATCATCAAGCTCTCGATTATGAAGCAGATGACGGAATTTCTGACGGGTTTCTGGACTTGCGGATTCTCCTACTAATGCATCCAAAATTCTTTCTTCTGCATGAATGAGGGCTTTTGACTTAACCTCTTCTCTTAAGCGCTCCCTTGTCATTTGGATAGAAATTTCAATCAAATCACGGATAATCTGCTCAACGTCACGCCCCACATAACCAATTTCTGTAAATTTGGTCGCTTCAACCTTGATAAAGGGAGCTTGCGCCAATTTAGCAAGGCGCCTTGCGATTTCAGTTTTTCCAACACCTGTGGGGCCAATCATAAGAATATTTTTTGGTAAAACTTCTTCTTGCAATTCAGCTGCCAACTGCAAACGTCTCCAGCGATTTCTAAGCGCAACAGCAACAGCACGTTTTGCATCCAATTGGCCCACTATGTAACGATCAAGCTCTGCAACAATTTGACGAGGAGTTAAAGATGTCATTTAGCAATTCTCTTATAGGTTATTATAATTTTTTAACATTAATACAATTAAATTGTCAGGGTTTCTAGAACAATATTTCTGTTTGTGTAAATACAGATATCCGCCGCAATTTCTAAGGATTTTCTAGCTATCGTTTCCGCATCATAATCCGTTGATGCTGAAAAAGCACGCGCTGCAGCCAAAGCGTAACCCCCTCCAGAACCAATAGCGATGATTCCATCTTCGGGCTCTAGAACATCTCCATTTCCTGTTAAGGTCAAAGAGACATTTTTATCAGCAACAGCCATGACGGCTTCTAGACGGCGAAGATATTTGTCTGTACGCCAATCTTTAGCCATTTCTACGCAAGCTCTTGTTAGTTGAGAAGGATATTTTTCAAGCTTAGCTTCAAGCCTTTCAAATAATGCAAAAGCATCTGCTGTAGCGCCTGCAAAACCAGCAATCACACTTTTATCACCCAAACGACGGACCTTTCTAGCTTGCGACTTAATCACTTGCGTTCCAAGGGTGACTTGCCCATCACCCCCAATAACGACCTGATTACCTTTACGAATGCATACAATTGTTGTGCCGTACCAGGTATTGCTCTTGTGCTCCATTTATTCATCTCAACATTAAATCTGCATTTGCTTAAGTCTAATGGCTTTATACAAAAAGGTCCATGACGTTTTCTGGTAATACTTACTTCAAGGATTTTTCAAATGATGTCCTATTGGTGAGTGAGGAAGATGTAGTTATTGGCTCAGGGGGACGCCGTGGGCGCAGTTCAGGCCTTGTGGGGCCCACCTCGAAGCCCCAAAACGGCCGCCCATCCCAACCGCCGCCTCACAAAACTCTATCTCTTCCCTTTTTATCACCTTTAACAGGCTTACAAAGTTCCAATCTTAGATATGGGTTCCATCCCATAAAAAAGCAGTTTATACCCTTCCTGTTTCAAATTCCGGGTTCGTTGTTTTTCAGGGTCATGATGCTCATGTATTTCTATACATTGTGCTCCTTGACCTTCAAACGCTTACCCGGCTCTTTGAAACATTTTGGGTTTATTTAGATACGCGCGTATCTAAAGCTAAGCACGATAAACCTTTGTCAATATTTGGACAAAGGCGCCTTTAACAGCCAGTTTCGGACCCGGCATAATCCGAGCCTAACTTACCTCCATATTTAAATATAGATATACAATATTAACATAGCGTTAAAAGATAAGATATTTTATCAGGTAACAAACTGACAACCAATCAATTTGCCACAACATGGAAGAGTAGGTTGCCGATATCACAAATGTAGTCATATACTTAAAATTAGTAATAAATTTTACTGAGCTTATGATGTCATCCCTTGAAAATTTATATGCCCATTTTCTTCGTTTCTACACAAGACAGAGACAAACCGTTCAAATAATTGGTGGTGTTTTGATTGTATCTTTGGTTTATATACTATTTTTTCACAGCTCAGATCAGGCGAAAAGACACTCAAGAAAAGGAGATAAACAATCTCCAACAGTTCTTATTGCAGCGATTAAAAAAAATGATATTCCCGTTTATTTAACAGCCCTTGGAACTGTAACACCAGCTGAAACTGTAACGATCAAAACGCAAATAAATGGGCAATTAATGCGTGTCTTGTTTCAAGAAGGCCAACTGGTCAAAGCGGGAGATTTATTAGCGGAAATTGATTCTCGTCCTTACACAGCGCAATTACTTCAATATGAAGGGCAGCTTGCCAAAGACATAGCTCTTTTAGAAAATGCCAAACTTGACCTAGAACGCTATAAAACCTTAG
Source organism: Alphaproteobacteria bacterium (assembly GCA_019749935.1). Classification (GTDB taxonomy): domain Bacteria; phylum Pseudomonadota; class Alphaproteobacteria; order Paracaedibacterales; family CAIULA01; genus CAIULA01. The sequence continues at coordinate 14,082 of JAIEPD010000060.1, read as the reverse complement.
TTAAGCAAGACGCCATTTCCAAGCAAGTCCTAGATACCCAAGTCTCATTGGTTCAACAGTATGAAGGCACTGTTAAATCTGATCAAGGATTGATTGATGCAGCCAAACTTAATCAAACGTATTGTAAAATTGTCTCTCCCATTACTGGCCGCGCAGGCATGCTCTCTGTAGATCCAGGAAATTACGTGCAAACAACAGATCCAAATGGACTTGTTGTCATCAATAATATCAATCCAATTTTTGTTGTTTTCTCTATTCCCGAGGATAACTTACAAACAATCTTAAAACAAATGAATGGTGGGGCAAAATTAAAGGTAGAGGCTCATAATCGTGATCAAAATAAATTGCTTGCAACCGGAACACTAGCAACGGTTGATAATCAAATTGACACAACCACTGGTACGATTAAATTTAAGGCTCTTTTTGAAAATAATGACAATAGCCTTTTCACCAATCAATTTGTAAATGTTCGCTTGCTTGTAAACACTTTACGCGACTCTATGATTGTTCCAACTGCAGCTGTTCAGCATGGCGCAAAAGGAGCATTTATTTATAAATTAAAAGAAGATCATACCGTCACGATCATTCCTGTTGTTATCAAAACAGTTAATGGTAATGAAACAGCTATTGAGGGGAAAATATCACCCGGCGAAAATATTGTGGTTGAGGGGACGGACAAATTGAATGAGGGAACAATGGTCACCGTTTCTGAAAAGAAACCCAAAGATGGACTCCTTGAAAAAAATCACTCTAAACACGTAAAATCTTCATGAACCCATCAGAGCCCTTTATATTAAGGCCCGTTGCAACATCTTTATTGATGGTTGCCCTTTTCCTGGTTGGAATGCTGGCATACAGGTTGCTGCCCGTTTCGGCTTTACCTGAAATTGAATATCCAACCATACGTGTTTCTACTTTCTATCCCGGCGCCAGCCCAGAAGTCATGGCATCGTTGATAACTGCCCCTCTTGAAAAACAATTTGGCCAAATGACTGGCCTTAGTCAGATGACATCAAGCAGTTCTACAGGCGCTTCTTTAATCAATCTTAAATTTAGCCTTGAAATGAGCCTTGATATTGCCGAACAAGAGGTTCAAGCGGCCATCAACTCTGCCGCCAGTTATTTACCAACGGACCTTCCCAATCCGCCAATCTATAATAAGATCAATCCAGCTGACACGCCCATTATCACACTGGCATTAACCTCAAAGACGCTTCCGTTGTCAAAAGTAGAAGATTTTGCTGAAACGCGCTTTTTACAAAAATTGTCACAGCTAAGTGGTGTTGGATTGGTCAGCATAAGTGGTGGTCAACGTCCCTCAGTGCGCATTCAATGTAACCCAAATTCTTTGGCATCTTATGGTTTAACCCTTGAGGATGTCAGAACAACTATTTCTAATTCCAGCACAAATCAACCCAAAGGCAGCTTTGATGGCGACCGGTTGTCTTATGCGATTAATGCGAATGATCAATTATTATCAAGCCAAGATTTCAGCTCTCTTGTTATTTCTTACAAAAACAATGCCCCTGTTCGCCTGATCGATGTGGCGAATGTTATCGAAGACGCAGAAGACGTCAAACAAGCCGCCTGGATGAATGATACGCCGGCCATTATTTTGAATATACAAAAGCAACCCGGATCGAATGTGATTAAGGTTGTGAATCAAATTAAAGAATTAATCCCTAAACTCAGCGCGTCCCTTCCGTCTTCTATTGAGGTCTCTCTTTTAACAGATCGCACCACAACCATCAGAGCGTCGATTAGTGATGCTCAATTTGATTTGTGTTTAGCTGTGATTTTGGTTGTTCTTGTTGTCTTTCTGTTTTTACGAAAGCTTTCCATTACGCTGATTCCAAGCATTGTCGTGCCTTTGTCTTTAATCGGGACTTTTGCGGTCATGTACCTGATCGGTTTTAGCCTTAATAACTTAAGCCTTATGGCCCTTACCATTGCTGCCGGTTTTGTTGTGGATGATGCCATCGTTATGGTTGAAAACATTTCACGATACATCGAACAGGGCGAATCACCTCTACAAGCGGCTTTAAAAGGGTCAAAACAAATTGGATTTACCATTATCTCTCTCACGGTTTCCCTTATTGCCGTAATGATTCCCTTGTTTTTCATGGGTGATCTTATTGGCAGGCTCTTTCGTGAATTTTCACTCGTTTTATCGGTTACGATCTTAATTTCTGCCTTTGTATCTTTGACCTTAACGCCGATGATGTGCTCTCGTTTATTGTCCCATCAAAAATCCCATGCAGAAAATCTTGCAGGTAAAGAAATATTGGATTTGATAATTGATCGGTATGGAGCTTCGCTTCAGATCATTTTAAAGCATCAGAAATTAGTGCTCATTATCGCCGTCTTAACGCTCTTTTTAACAGGGATTCTATTTTATTTCATTCCTAAAGGATTTCTTCCCGTTCAAGACACTGGCCTTATCCAAGGCATTTCAGAAGCGCCTCAGTCCATTTCGTTTAAAGCAATGGAAACACGTCAAAAAGCCTTAATGGAAATTGTGTTAAAAGACCCTTCTGTCAAAAGTGTTTCTTCATTTATCGGAATTGATGGAACCAACATTACCCTGAATAGTGGACGCATCCTTATCAATCTTAAACCCATGGAAGAACGTGAGAGCGTCAATGAAGTGATTCGCCGCATACAGCGTGAGATTGAAAGAATATCAGATATCACGCTTTTCATGCAGCCTGTCCAAGATTTATCCATAGATGATCGTGTCAGTCGTACCCAATATCAATACAGTTTAAACTCTCCTGATCAAAATGAGGTTGAAAAATGGACAAACTTATTAATTGAAAGACTTCGAAGCGAGCCTTCTCTAAAAGACATAGCTAGCGACACGCAAAGTCAAGGCCTTAGAAAAGTTATAAAAATTGACCGGAATACGGCCTCTCGTTTAGGAATTACGCCAGGACAAATTGACAATATTTTGTATGATGCCTTTGGTCAGCGTCAAATTTTGACTATGTTTACACAAGTCAACCAATATCACGTTGTGCTTGAGATTCTGCCTGAAATCCAAAACACACCAAATGCCCTTAATAATATTTATATAAACTCCTCAACCGGCACATCTGTTCCCCTCGCAACATTTACAGAGGTTTTTGATGAAAAAGGCCCTCTTGTTATTAATCGTCAAGGACAATTTCCGGTATCAATCCTTTCCTTTAATCTGGCCCCTCATGCAGCGCTGGGTGATGCCGTTAACGCAATTAATCGCTCAAAAACCGATATTAATCTACCGGACAGCATTCAAGCTGGATTTGAAGGCACAGCAAAAATCTTCCAAAATTCTTTAGAAAACGAAGGGTGGCTTGTCGTTGCCGCCATCGTTGTTGTGTATATTATTTTGGGCGTTTTGTATGAAAGTTATATTCACCCCATTACAATTCTATCAACGCTTCCTTCAGCTGGCGTTGGCGCCTTAGTTGCACTTTTCTTAACAGGCAAAGAACTTAGTATTGTAGCCTTAATTGGAATTATCCTTTTAATTGGCATTGTTAAAAAAAATGCAATTATGATGATCGATTTTGCCCTTGATAGGGAACGCAACGACGGAAAAAGCCCAGAAGAAGCCATTTATGAGGCCTGTATTTTAAGATTCCGGCCTATTCTTATGACAACACTGGCAGCCCTTTTGGGGGCGGTACCTTTAGCATTTAGCTTTGGGATAGGGTCAGAGCTTAGACAATCGCTGGGTATCACCATTATTGGCGGCTTGATCTTAAGTCAGTTTTTAACACTTTATACAACGCCTGTTATTTATCTAGCGTTTGATAGAGCGTCTCGTAGGTTTAGAGTTTTTTGTAAAAAGCGGATGAATCAAGAAGCCTTAGAGACTGACTCAAAATGAGTTTACTGCTCACATTCATTAAAAGGCCGATTGCAACAACACTACTTGGCTTTGGAATTGCTTTCGCAGGAATGATTGCTTATGGTCTTTTGCCTGTTTCACCTTTGCCGCAAATTGAATTTCCAACGATCAGCGTTCAGGCCTCTCTTCCCGGAGCAAGCCCAGAAATTATGGCAACTTCGGTTGCAACGCCTTTGGAAAGGCAATTAGGACATATTTCAGGCATCACGGAGATGACATCTTCCAGTAGTCTTGGCGCCACGAGCATTACAATTCAGTTTGACCTTTCCAGAAACATCAATGGCGCCGCACGCGATGTTCAAGCAGCAATCATTGATGCACGCAGTCAATTACCGTCAGATCTTCCGAGCAATCCTACCTATCGCATTGTCAATCCTTCAGACTCTCCGATTTTGATTCTTGCCCTTACATCGCCAATTTTTTCAGCTGGGGAAATGTACGATATCGCCTCAACAGTATTGCAGCAAAAAATATCGCAAATTGATGGAGTTGGTCAGGTCTTGGTTGGAGGAAGCTCTCTGCCTGCCGTCAGAGTAGATATCAACCCAACCAGCTTAAATAAATATGGCCTGAGTCTAGAAGATGTACGAACAACTTTAAAAAACGCCAACGCAAACCTTCCCAAAGGGCAAATAAACCCTGGGAATCTTTCCTATGAAATTTCAGCAACAGACCAACTGTTCAAAGCGAACAATTATAAACCCTTGTTGATTTCCTATAAAAATGGGGCCGCTGTCACCCTATCAGATGTTGCTGACGTTAAAGATTCGGTTGAGGATTTAAAAAATGCAGGGCTCTTTAACGGAAAACCTGCTGTTTTACTGGTGATTTTTAAACGTCCTGGATCCAACATCATTGATACAGTGGATTCAATTAAAAATTCCTTGGAATATTTAAAATTAGCAATCCCTTCTCATGTTGACATATCCGTTGCTATGGATCGCACACTCACAATTAGATCCTCTTTGCACGAAGTGAAACTATCCTTAATCTTGGCTATTTTCTTGGTTATCTTTGTAATTTATAGATTTTTAGGAAACATCAGAGCAGCCCTGATCCCAAGCATTGCTGTTCCCTTGTCGTTATTAGGCACCTTTGGTGTCATGTATCTTTTGGGATATAGTTTGGACAATTTATCCCTGATGGCATTAACGATCGCAACAGGGTTTGTTGTCGACGATGCGGTCGTTGTCGTTGAAAATATCTCACGCCATATTGAAGCTGGAATGGATGCTATACAAGCGGCCATTCAAGGCACCAAAGAAGTTTGCTTTACAGTCATTTCAATGAGTTTGTCTTTAATTGCGGTTTTTATTCCTATTCTTTTAATGAATGGAATCGTTGGCCGTTTGTTTCGTGAATTTTCGATAACTTTATCAATCTCTATTTTAGTATCGATGGTTATATCTTTAACCGTTACGCCAATGATGGCATCGCAGTTATTAAAACACATACCCAATGGATTTCAAAATATCTGCAGGAGGACAAAGATCAAGGGGCGCAAGTGTATGAATAATACATGCGCAACCGTTGATTCTGAAGTCCGACGAACAGGTATTTTGAAAGACGAAGGGTATAAAAAAGAATCGTCTTCCCGTAATTTAGTACAAACCATGAAAGATGGTTATGCAAAAAGCCTTAAATGGGCCTTAGATCATTCTCATCTTGTTCTTATGGCAACATTTTTCACAATACTGCTTAACGTTGTTCTTTTTATAGTCGTTCCAAAAGGATTTTTTCCTCAGCAAGATACGGGGCGGATTGTATCAACCATACAAGCTCAACAAAATATCTCCTTTTCATTGCTTCAACAAAAACTCCACGATTTTATAGAAATTATTAAAGATGATGATGCCGTTAATTGCGTAACAGGCTTTATTGGAGGAAATTCCTCTTCGTCAGGAAATTCGGGTAGAGTTTTTATTAGCCTTAAAGATTTAGAGGCAAGGAAAATCTCTGTTGATGACGTTATTAATCGATTACGTAAAAAACTTTCTGTCGTTGCTGGAGCCACACTTTATATGAGAGCAGCTCAAGATCTTGTTATCGGAGGGCGGCAAAATAATGGGCAGTACCAATACACTTTATCATCATATGATCTTAATTCATTAAACACTTGGACGCCGCGTATATTAGAAAAACTTTCAAAAGAAGCTGGCATTGTGGATGTCAACAATGATCAACTGAATCACGGATTAGAGGTTTTCATTCATATCGACCGAGACACAGCATCGCGCCTAGGAGTTACAACCCACACAATTGATAACACGCTTTATGATGCCTTTGGGCAAAGACAAGTCTCAACAATGTATACGGCTATGAATCAGTATCATGTCGTTATGGGAGTGGCCCCTAAATTTTGGCAAAAACCAGATACCTTGAAACAGCTCTATGTAAAATCCGTAACTGGACAACAAATTCCTTTATCTGCTATTTCCAACTTTTCCCCTGGTTCAGCACTTCTTGTTGTTAATCACCAAGGTCAACTTCCAGCAGCAACCATTTCCTTTAACTTGATGCCAGGTTTTTCTTTGGGCGATGCTGTCGATAAAGTTAATAATGCGATTAAACAAATTCAGCTTCCAACCTCCAGCATTCAAGGGTCTTTTCAAGGAACAGCTCAGGCTTTTCAACGATCTTTAGAATCAGAACCTTATTTAATATTAGCGGCAATATTCGCTGTTTATATCGTGCTTGGAATGCTATACGAGAGCACAATTCACCCCTTGACCATCCTTTCAACCCTTCCCTCTGCAGGTGTTGGAGCCTTGTTTGCATTAATTTTAACGGGCGGCGAACTGAACGTAATCTCGCTGATTGGTATTTTACTTTTGATTGGTATTGTAAAGAAAAATGCGATCATGATTATTGATTTTGCTTTGCATATCCAAAGAACTGAGAACAAATCTTCAGAAGAAGCTGTATATGAAGCTAGTATTTTAAGATTTCGCCCCATTATGATGACAACGATGGCGGCGCTTTTAAGTGCAGTACCACTTGCGTTTGGAACTGGCGTTGGATATGAGCTTAGAAAACCCTTAGGCATATCAATCATTGGCGGATTGATTGTTAGCCAAGTCATGACGCTTTATACAATACCTGTCATTTACCTTGCCTTTGAACGTTTTGGGCAATGGCTGAAACAGTCCCTTCCTTTTTCCTCTAAAACACCCGCTTAAGATTTTATTAATGAATCCAATTTTATACTAAGCCTTAAGACATCTCTAAAATAGGCGCTTTACCCAAAATGTTTCAAAAATGGGTTTGGTTGTTTGTTTTTGCATTAGCTGCTTGCGAAGTAGGACCAGAGTACACCCCTCCTGATGTAGCCATGCCAAACGAATACAAAGAAACAAAAGAGGACTGGAAAAAGGCAGAACCCCAAGACGATATTGATCGCGGCGAATGGTGGAAGATTTTTGGTGATGCTAGGCTTAATGATTTGATGCAAAAACTAAATGCATCTAACCAAAATATCGTAGCAGCTGAAGCTCAATATAGGCAAGCAAAAGCCCTTGTTGACCAGGCACGTGCAGGTTATGCACCGAAAATATCAGGATCAATTTCTGATACGCGGTCAAAATCAGCACCAACCACATCGACACCAACCGATCCAACGACAGCTTATGCAGTATCAGCAACAGCAACATGGGAGCCAGACTTATGGGGAAGCGTTAAGCATGCCGTTGAAGCAAGCGAGGCCGGAGCCGAGGCAACTGCGGCTCAATTAGCCTTAACGCGCTTGTCTATGCAGGCGTCAATGGCACAATATTACTTTCAGCTTTGCACTTTAGATCTTCTTCAAAAAGCATTAGAAAGTAATGTTGAATCTTATAAAAAACTGTTGGCCATTACGAAAAATCGCCATGGAATGGGAATTGCATCCCTTCTTAACATCGTCACGGTTGAAAGCCAACTGCAAGCAGCCGAAGTTATGGCCGTCGACAATGGGGTTGCAAGGGCTCAATATGAACATGCAATTGCAGTCCTGATTGGGCAACCCGTTTCGGGTTTCTCGCTTCCAGCAATTCAAACAAATCTAAACCCGCCTGTTATACCTCCTCAGCTGCCGGCCAAACTTCTTGAACGCCGCCCCGATATTGCCCAGGCTGAACGCCAAATGGCTGTAGCCAATGCGCAAATAGGTGCTGCAATGGCAGCATTCTATCCAACATTTTCATTTAGTGCATCTGGTGGATTTTCAAGCACTAGCTTTGCTAAATGGTTATCAGCCCCTGCGCAAGTCTGGTCTTTAGGACCACAGTTGGCTTCAAATTTGTTTGATGGTGGATTACTGCGCGCTAAAGAAGCAGCGGCAAGAGCCAGTTATGATCAATCTGTTGCTTTATATAGACAAACAGTCTTGTCCGCATTCCAAGACGTAGAGGATAATTTGGTTTCTCTTCGTCTTCTGGAATGGGAAGTTGGTAAACAGACTGAGGCTGTTAATAGTGCCCAGCTTCAGCTTAAACTTGTAACCGATGAGTATGTGTCTGGGACTGCAGCCCTTGCAGATGTTGTAACAGCACAAATTAATGCTTACACAACCCAGAACACACTGAACACGATAATAGGCCGCAGAATGGTCGCCACCGTTGGCCTTGTGAAAGCACTAGGGGGCGGGTGGAATAAAGAATCTATAACTCTAAAACAGTGAAGTTTATAGGTTATAGAATTCTGAGTCGAGGCGGAACGAGTGAGGGCCCTACACGAGATGGAGTCGCATACTTAGGTCTTATACACAAGACCTCACCTCCTCAAGCATCGGCTACAGAAAATCTTTTATACAGATGCTGACTAAAACGCTAGCCTTAGAAATCCGAAGATTGGGTGAAAACGCAGCTGTTCCACCACAAATTCGTAAAAAATTTTCAGAAAGATTAGATCGTGAGCAATTTGATTCAAGAGAAGTATATATTGAATGCGGAGCTTTGAAGCAAATTGCTATTAGCGTACCTCTTACTGAAACCGCTATGTGGAACGAGCTATTAGAAGCTGGGTTTAGAAATGACAATGAGGGAGCAATGGATCTGCGAGAGAAAACCCAATTTTTAAGAAATAGTTCTTTTGAGACATTTGGAAATGATTTTATATCTAGTTTCCAAAATGAACTGAAAGACTATAAATTAGAGCATTATCAACGCTATCTAATTAAAGGGCCTGGAGAAAAAGAATTTGTTGTGTGGTATAGCAAAAAATGGGAATCAATTAAAGCTTGTTTGATTTTTGATATACCTGCGGCAAGTTAATCAATGACTTTTATCTGAGAAGCAGATTGATATGTGCATGAGATTTCCTTAACATAGCCAAACCAAACAACTTTCTAGCTGCCTCAGGCGTGTCATACGATCACCAGAAATCTCTATTATTTTAGGGTGATCATATTCTGGAAATATATCACAGGCATTGTCCCGGTATAGCTTTTTAAAGCATTGATCAACATTTTTGCGATACAAAGGTTCTTCTTCAGTATATTCGATAAGATTTTCTTTGGTGATGGGCAAAAATACAATCAAATCCAAGTGATTTAAGGCTGATTTCACATCAGAGAATCTGTCAGAAATCTCACTATCTCTAATATCAACACCGTCCTGATCCAGCTCACACATGACATAAGCCAAAAAATCAACCGGACATCTGTCAAAAATGATGTTTTGTTCATTTTCATAATCATTAAGCTGATCAATGCTACAGCCTAATTGCTCTAGAAAACTATCAAGGCATGGCTCTAACGACATTCCCGCCCCCTCTTCTTCTTACAATTTATAATACGGCTCAACCTCATATCTATAATTGGGGTGCTTTTCAATAAAGTCTTTGATAAGAGTGCTTTTACCAATAAAATGAGTGCCTGAGACAGCAATGCGCATAAAATTTCCCCCTTCAAAATTGAAATTAAATTTCAATATATGGTTATTTTTGTTTAAATATACTCTATACAATCTCTATAACAAGATTTTTTTGATAAATTCCCCTTGTAAAGCCACCCCACTATACCTAAATCTAGAAAAAGTAATTCTGTTTAGGGGTTATAAATGCACGAAAAAGAAGATGTTATTTACGTAAATAATAATAGTTATTTCCAAAAAATTGTATCTTCAATTGTCCTAATTTCTTTTCTTTCCATGACAGTTACGCAAAGCTATGCGATGACAGAGGGCTTAATGCCTGGTGATTCATCTTCCAAACCCAATAGCTCTTCTTCGAGAAGGGTATTCCCAGCTCCAGATTTTGTGCAAAAAGTAGAAAATAAAGCAAGTGGTGATATTGAGATGGGGAACTTGTCTAATAATCAACTTGTCACAGTTCGTCGCTATACAGACCCCCGAAAAGTTACCCCTCTAACAAATTTAGACAATGCAGGGTCTGGAGTAGAAATCGCTCTTGGTGAGCAAAAAACGGAAGTTTTAGGAGATAAAACTTTTATTCCTGAAACAACTCTTGTTCCCGAAGAAAATAGAGATTCTAGAAGTAGGCCTTCACAAAAACCTCTTTTAGAACAGACATCAAAAGATCAAAAAGATGACAGCGAAGAGAAAAGAGATGAAGAAACGGGAAAGCCTAAAGTTCTAAAGAAAGACGGCGTTAAAGCTGAAGAAGATGATGAATGCGAAGATCCTAAATTTCAAGCGTGGGTTAAAGCAAGCGTCCAAGAGGAAGTCAGTTCAACTGAATTCAGAAAAGCCATGGGGGCTTTAGTCATGACTCTTGCCTTGGGCTATGTCATCCGAAGTGAAGTGAATTGGTGGATTGAGTCGTTTCTTAACCAGTTTGATACAACCTATGTTGGGTTTAAATTTATGTATATGAATCCCTACGGAGCATATTTTATTAATCAACTCGAAAATTGGGATATTGCCAATGTAACGTTAACCTTACTCCCTTTCATTAACAAAATGTCTTATAGATTTATTGATAAATTATTTCCTGCACAAGCAAAATCCAATGTCCAAATGCAATACGCAAATTGGATAAAAACGGGAGGCGCTGTTGGAGTCATTGCTGCAGCATCCTCTGTTGCCTTATCTGCTGCTTTTCAATTATATTCTCAATCCGTCGTTCTCTCTGCTTCTAGAGCAGCCAACATGACACCATTTTTAGCTGCTTTCTTATTTATGGTTAACTGCGTGCTCTATGATGATTTAAAAAATTCTCTTCTTACTCTTGCTTTCATTAGTATGGCTCCAACTTGGGCTACTCTTTCCGGTAATTTCGCTAAAACTGAAGAAGAGAAAAACGCTGCTAAAACTAAGCTAGAAGCTGCTCAGAAACATGCAGAGAACCTCAGACTTATTGATAAGGCTCTTGAAGGTGGTATCATCAAAACAAAAGGATATTCAGACGAGGAAATGAAAAGCCTTATTGAGGATACAGAAAAATTAGAAGATCAACCTATTAAGAAATTGAAAAGATTGCTCGGAAGAAAAAAAGTTGAGATCTCTTCACAAGAAGAAACTGAAGGCAATAATCAGTTGACTGTGACAGCCCGACAAGAGTCACTAAAAACGATGCCCCAAGCAATCTCCTCTAAAAGCAATAAACTTGGTATAGGAATAAAAGAAGCTGCCAAACTTGCTGAATTTCATAAAAAATTAAAACAAGCAGAAGCAAGTCGGAATCGCAGAGCTTGGGCGGCGGGGGGATTTGGAACAGTTCTTGCTGGACTAGCCGCCTACTTTATCTTTACTGGGACTCAAGAAGTGGCTGATGCAGGCTTACAAGCATCTGTTCCTGGCAACCTAAATCAGCTGGGCGCTGCGAATTATCATAGTTTTTATGAGGCACAATATGGGGTTTGGCGAGAAGATACAAGCGATATACGTACTCCCCCTTTAACAGAGATGGGAGGATATTATACTGGCGGCACTTACGTTAATGGAACTAATGTGAATGGGACTTATGTTGATGGCTATTATGTGAATCAAACCTATACAGGAGGCACTTTGGTTAACGTAGATGCTTTAAATAAGTGGTGGACAAAATGTGTCAACTCAGCTCAGGCATATCAATATGTGAATAACTCAGTTGGTAGCAATAAGTTTAGCTTTGGTTATTATTGCCTTGGAAATTCATATCTCAACACGTGGACCGCAAACCGAGATGATTTAGATCCAGATATGGGAATCGTTTGGTACAATTATTTTGATGGAGATTTTTCAGGCTTAGCTGGTGTGAAAAATGGTAATACGAATGACGATGAATTGATTAAATTTACCCCTCTTCAGGTTTCTCCTAGCGATAAGGGAGTCGCTGATACAATAGCGGGGATTAGAGCAGCCTCAAGCGGCGCTTTAACCTTTAAAGCAGTTGGTGATGTTATAAACCCAGAGGAAACCCTTATTAGTACGATTAATGGAGCTTTGGTGAATGGCCTTTATGAAACAATCACAACAAATCCTATTGAAATGTTCACAGCAGCAAATTTAGCCAACTTAGGTTGGGTTGGTTTATCTGTATTAGGCGTATTAGGTATACTCGCGTTATCTTCTCTCGAATCACTATTGTATGCCTCACCCACGGCTATGTCAGCTTGGATTTCAAACAGTGGAATGAAGGATCAAGGATTAATGTGGACACTCGTAGGGTCAAGCGGTCTTTCCACGGCGATTTCCGTATTTCCGAGTTTTAAAGAAACCTTCTCTAACCTTCCGCATGATCTTATGAAGGTTGTACACTACACAGGAGTTCTCAAACATGGCCCTGCTTATCTTGCAGAGAACACTGTTTCAAAGCTAACTGGAATTTCTTCTAAAAAAAGTATTACTTATTATAGAAAGGAGTTTATTGAAAGACTTAAAACTCTAAGAGATAACGCTAAATCGGTAACACCTGAAATGGCTCAGTCAATGGTTGAAACTCTAGGGCTGAACAAAATTGTTAGAGCAAGAAGGTAAATATTGATTAAACAGTTGTTTTTAGTGGGGTTATAAACAAAAAAGAAGAGGGACCCAAAAGCCCCTCTTCTTTTGACAGAAAAAATAATAACAATAAATTGTTATTTGACTGAGACCATTGCATAAAAGGTGATTTTGAGTGATGAGAGGTAAATGAGTCTGCAGCAGGACATAATCTGTGAGATTCACAGAGATGGTTTCAACATTTTAAGGGAAGAGGCTGTCTGGTAATTATGAGGGATGATAGTTTCTTTTTTAGGATCAAAAATTTTATCTATGTCTTCCCATAAGGGGGTTTTGTCTAAAAGTTCTATATGTTTTTCTTGTGGTGTTTTTCCATTAAGAGAGCTATGAGGTCTATGCCAGTTATAGTAAAACTCCCAATCAGACAGTAATTCTTCCAAATTAGGATCCTTAATATCTACAGCTGAATAAAATTCATCCAAGTCTGTTCGTTGAGATCTTTCTACTTTGCCATTGAGGTGAGGAGAAGCAGGCCTAACAGGTCGGAACTTAATCCCCCATTCTAAAAGCTTTTCTTGGACTTCATAGGCCATAAACTCTTGGCCTCTATCTGTTTGGATTCGTTGAATAGGAAAAGGTAGACGGTAAAACACTTGATTTTCTATAAAATCTAAAGTGTTTTTGGCTGTGCGTCTTTTATAAAGAGCTATGACCTTGTAGCGAGTGCAATCATCAATAGCTGTATATTGATAAAGTCTATTGGCAATTTTACAAACATCCATTTGTACTCTTTGACCAGGAAGTTTGCAATTATACCGCTTAGCTTGCTTGCGATAGTTTCGCTTCTTTTGTAAATAAGGAAGCTGATGCTTCTTTAGAATCTTATGAATTGTTGCTAGAGATAGAGAAAGCTCATGATGGCGTTTAAGTTCACTCTGAATGCGCCTAACTCCTAATTTACGCTCTTGACGCAAACTAAGAATAATCAATTCTTGTTCAGAAAAGATCTTTCTAGAAGGGCTATTGATAGGTTTACGGCTATAATCCTCTAAACCATCCAGCCCCTTTTCTTCATACCGTTTTAACCATTTACGTAAAGTAGGACGAGAGATACCACAGCGCCTACATACTTTTACAGCATCCCCTATCTCTTGATAGAGTTCAATCCACCCTAAACGTGTCTTTACATGCTTGCTCATAAACACGTTCTAGCATACTGTTTTGTTTGAAACTATCTCTATGAAGCATACACTTTAAGAAAAAATCTGCCAGATTATATGATTCCTAATCAATTAATATCATTGGATTCTTTTCCATTAACAACTAATG
>JAIEPD010000062.1 GCA_019749935.1 Alphaproteobacteria bacterium | reverse complement strand
CTCAGGTCACAATTGCAACTGCTATTAAAAAATCAGTTCCCTTAGAGGTTAGAATCCCAGGCCTTACCCAATCACAAGAAGCTATTCAAATCCGCAGTCGTATTAATGGAATTCTTAAAGAACTTCATTTTCAAGAGGGTCAGATTGTTAAAGAAAATAATTTGCTCTTTACCCTTGATGATCAGGAAATCCAAGTACAGTTACGTCAAGCAGAAGCAAACCTTTCCAAAAATATGGCTCTTTTCGAAGATGCTAAGATTGAAGTCAAACGAAATAAGCCCCTATTAAAAAAGGGTTTTGTTACAAACGCTGCTTTTGATCAATTACAGGCCAATATGAAAAGTCTAGAAGGAGCTACACAAGCTGATCAAGCGGCTATTGATCTTTTAAAATTGCAACTCGGTTACACAAAAATTCACAGTCCTATTACGGGCCTGGTTGGTTTTCATAAAATCCTTCTTGGGAATTATGTAAGGTCAGAAGAAAACACACCTTTAATTTCTGTCGTTAAAATTGACCCTCTCGTGGCAATCTTTAATTTGCCAGAACGGTATTTACCCCGCCTTTTAAATCAAGATTCAAGTAAGATTAAAGTCCAGCTTTTAACGATGAATGGGGATTTGCTTTCTCAAAAAGCAAGCCTTTTGGCCTTTGATAATGAGGTAAAATCAAATGCGGGTATTATCCCCATTAAAATTAAGATTGAAAATCCTCCCGTTAATGGGAAACCAACGCTTCTTCCTGGACAGTATCTAGTCACTGTTCTTCAGTTAGGAATGGAAGAAAACGCTTTGGTTGTTCCGTTATCAGCTATCCAAAATGGCCAAAATGGTTCTTATGTCTTTGTTTATAATTTCGAAGATCACACGGTTCAGTATCGTCTCGTAAAATTAGGTTTAACAACCAATACCGAAGCCATTGTGTTAGATGGCATTAGAGAAAATGAAAAGGTAGTCACATCAGGACAAATAAGGCTTAGCGATAAAACCAAGGTCACAGTAATGCCATGAACATTTCGCGCATTTTTATCCTAAGACCCGTGATGACAACGTTAGTCACCTTATGGATTGTGATGGCAGGGATGTTTGGATTTTGGAATCTACCCATAAGCGCCTTACCTAAAATTGAATTTCCAGTGATTCAGGTCACAGCAAGTTTGCCGGGAGCAAACCCTGTCACGATGGCTCAAGCCGTTGCCCTGCCTTTGGAGCAGCAATTTTCCTCAATCTCAGGCCTTGAGGCAATGACTTCGACCAGCGCTCAAGGAACAAGCTTGATCACCTTGCAGTTTGCGCTTGATGTCAACATTAACGCTGCTGCTCAAGATGTAGGGACGGCTATTTCTACAGCCCAGGTTAATCTGCCACCGAATATGCCAAGCTTACCAATTTATAAAAAGGTTAATCCAGCAGAACAGCCTATTATATTTTTGGCTGTAACCTCCCCTACTCTGCCTTTATGGCAAGTCAACCAATATGCGCAAAACTATGTGGTTGATAGGCTTTCAATGATACGCAATGTGGCGCAAGTTTCTGTTATTGGTGAACAAAAATATGCCGTTCGTGTTTATGTGCGGCCAGAAATTTTAAAATCACGTAATCTTAGCCTCGTCACAGTTGCCAATCTTATTTCTCAATCCAATATCAATGCTCCGACTGGACTTTTGCAAGGGCCTGTTCAGGTTCAATCATTAACTCCTAATTCACAACTTAAAAACGCTGATGAATTTTCGCAGATCATGATTCCAAATCACGATGGCTTACGCTTAAAAGATGTGGCAGAGGTAGTTGATGACGTTGAAAATCTCTACAGCGCTGCTTGGTTTAATAATGAACGCGGCATTATTTTGTCGGTTCGCAGACAGCCTGGATCAAACACATTAGAAGTGGCTGAAAGCATTAAGGAAGTCTTACCAAGCATTGAAAAACAGCTTCCTCAAAGTGTCAAAATGACGATGCTACTTGATCGGTCTGAACCAATCCAAGAATCCGTCAATGACGTTGAATTTACCTGTATTTTGACAATTTCTTTGGTTGTGTTAGTGATCTTTTTGTTCTTACGGAGCGCTCAAGCAACTCTAATTCCAACAGTAACTTTGCCTATATCCATGATTGCGACGTTCGCCTTAATGTCAGCCCTTGATTTTAGTTTGAACAACTTAACCCTTTTGGCTTTAACATTAGCAACAGGTTTTATTATTGATGACGCAATTGTCGTTCTTGAAAATATCACACGCTACAGAGAACAAGGATTATCTGCTCTCGACGCGACGCTTAAAGGAACAGAAGAAATTGGATTTACTGTCATTTCAATGACGTTGTCTTTGGTTGCGGTTTTTATTCCAATTTTGTTTATGCCTGGTATTGTTGGGCGTTTGTTATTTGAATTTTCTTTTACCCTGATTATTGTCATTTTAATGTCTGGTGTTGTGTCCTTAACCCTAACACCTATGATGTGTCGTTATTTGATGAAGGTATCCAGCGAAGAATCAGAAAATAACTTTTATAAAATCTTAAGAATTTCTTTTGAACGTCTTGAGTTTTCTTATAAAAACAGTTTGCAGTGGGTGATGAAACGCCAAAATCTGATCTTAGCCGGAACAGGCATCATCTTTATAATCAACGTGGCATTTTATCTTGTTATTCCCAAAGGATTTTTTCCAAATGAAGATATGGGACTTATTTACGGCGTTACTGACGTAGGTCCTGAAGCTTCTTTTGATGCGATGGAGATCGCACAGAAAAAGTTAATGGAAATTATAACAAATCAGCCTGAAGTTGAAAATTATAACACATCTATTGGAACCTCAACCACAACCGTTGCACAAAATGAGGGAAGAATCTTTATAAAACTAAAATCGATTGAAACGGGAAGAAAATCTATTGAAAAAGTCATGAATGATCTGCGTGAAAAATTTAACAAGATCCCTGATGTCACTGTTTCTCTTCAGGCAATTCAAAATCTTCGTGTAGGCGGAACCCTTTCAAAAAGCCAATATCAATACACAATTCAGGCGCAAAATTTAGAAGACCTAAATTCAATCTCTTCAAAGTTTCTTGAAACTCTGGGAAAGACGCCCGGATTTTTAGATGTAAACAGCGATCTGCAGATCAACAGTTTACAAGTAAATGTTAAAATTGATCGCGATAGAGCCAGCTATTTTGGTATTACGGTCAAAGATATAACCGACACACTTTATTCCGCATTTGGGGACCGGCAAGTTTCAACAATTTATACTGATATCGACACTTATCAGGTTATTTTAGCGGTTCGCAGATCCGAAGCTCAGTCCTTAAAGGATCTTGATCAAATATATGTCCCCAATAACAAAGATGAGCTTATCCCACTCAGTTCTTTTGCAAGCATGGAACGGGTCAATGCGCCTTTGACAGTGAACCATCTTAATCGATTTTCTGCTGCGACCATTTCCTTTAACTTGGCCCCTAATATAAGTTTGGGGCAAGCAATTGATCAAATCAGACACCTTGAGACTGAATTTAATTTACCCCCCACTGTTTCAACCAGTTTTCAAGGGACTGCCCTCGCTTTTCAAAAATCACAAGGCGGCCAAGTTTGGCTGCTATTAGCTGCGATTGTGACCATCTATATTATCTTGGGAATCTTGTATGAAAGCTATATTCACCCCGTCACCATTTTAACAGGCTTACCCAGTGCTGGGCTTGGGGCTTTGGTTGCGCTTATGTTGCTTGGGTTTAATTTGGATGTCATTGGCATTATCGGAATTATTTTGTTAATGGGTATTGTGAAAAAGAACGCGATCATGATGATCGATTACGCCTTAACCCAGCAACGTGAAAATAACCTTTCTTCACAAGACGCCATTATCGAAGCCTGTCAAAGACGGTTCCGTCCGATTATGATGACAACCTTTGCAGCGATTATGGGTGCTGTTCCCATTGCATTTGGTATGGGTGCAGGCGCCGAGCTTCGCCGTCCGCTTGGCATTTGTATCATTGGCGGCCTCTTATTATCGCAGTGGTTGACGTTGTATATCACTCCAGTCTTTTATATCTGGATGGAAAAAAAGTTTGGTGAAAAAGGTCAAAGACTGTAGCTTTGCTTTAAATGATATAGCTAATCTCTTATAAAGTGATAATAATCATCGTCATCGCGAACCCCATTTAGGGGTGTGGCGATCCGGCGTATTCTCTAGATTACCAGGGAGCTTCGCTCCTCGTAATGACGAAAAATGCATAACCCATTTAGGTCTGCTCATCTATATAACGGAAACTAACATGAATCCTGAATCTGAAATTTTTTCTTGGGCACGACAAATGTTGTTTGAGCTGGGTTATCAAACTGAGCACAACCCTCAGCTCATTAAAGATGTTCCCTGGTCAACGATTTATTCTTTTCACACTTCAAAAGATCGCATTTTTTTAAAAACAATGGCAGGACCTTTTGCAATTGAACCGACTCTGCTTACCTTTTTATTTGAAAATGTAACCAAGCAAGTTCCTGAGGTCATTGCAACAAATCCACATCTTCGGTGCTTTCTTATGAACGATGCCGGAATGTGCCTTCGCGATATTTTAAAAAATAATTTTGACGAGAAATATTTTTGTTCTATTTTTCAAATTTATACGGATATTCAAATTGATTGCATCCCTTATATTGATGAATTAATCGCAGCCGGCCTGAATGATTGGCGGTTAAAAAATTTGCCGACATTGTTTCAGAATTTTTTAAATAAAAACGAATTGCTTATGAATGATGGTTTAAGTCAAAAAGAAATTGAAAATCTTAAAAATTTGCTGCCAGATCTTATAAACATCTGTGATTTATTAGCAGATTATAAAATTCCTGAGACCCTGGAGCATCGAGATTTTCATGACAATAATGTCCTTATAAAAGGCCAGAACATTGTCATTAATGATTGGGGCGATGCTTGCATTTCACATCCATTTTTTTCTTTTCTTTCCTTTTTTGATAGCGCTAAACGACATCATAAAATATATGAAGAAGATGAAATTTACAAAAATGTTCAAAGTGCCTTTTTAAGCAAATGGCATGCGTATGGAAATGAACCTGCCTTGAGTGAGGCTCTGATCTTAGCCAAAAAAATAAAGCCTATTATTTTTACTTTAAGTTTTTCGCGTATTTTTTCATGCCCTGATGCCCATCTTTACCCAGAGTATAGAGGATATATGACTGAGGCCTTGCGTGATTTTATAAAAAGGATTAATTAACCTATAAGCATTTATCAAGAAATTATAAAATGATTCTTCTTCCCTCTCCTCTTATTTTTGGAACGCTAGTTAAACGTTATAAGCGATTTTTTGCAGATATTGTTTTAGATGATGGAACTGATATCATTGCTCATTGCCCAAACCCAGGTGCAATGCTCGGTGTTTTGGAACCTGGAAATAAGGTTGCAGTGACTAAAAGTGACAATCCTTTGCGCAAACTTGCATATACCTGGCAATATGTCCAAGCTGATGGAACATGGATTGGGGTGAACACGCATCTGACAAATGAAATTGTGGCGGATGCTTTAGCAAAGAAAATGATCTCAGAACTTAGTGATTACACGTCCATTATCCGTGAGGTCAAATACGGCACGAATTCCCGCATTGATTTTTTACTGACAAAAGAAGGTTTCCCTTCCTGTTATTTAGAGATTAAAAATGTCCATTTGAAAAGAAATGGTGTTGCCCAATTTCCAGATTGCGTGACAGTGAGAGGGGTTAAACACATGGCTGAGCTTGCAGTCATGCGTCAGCAAGGGGCAAGATGTATGGTTTTATATTTGGTGCAGCGTAGTGATTGCGTTGAATTTTCCCTTGCGGCTGATATTGATCCTGCCTATGCTAAGGCATCGAATGCTGCAAAAGCCAGCGGAGTTGAAATGCTGGCTTATGCATGTGATCCGCCTGTAGATAATGGTTTGGCAGTGACAATATTAAAAAAAATGAATATTTTGAATTAAAATAGATAAACTTAATTCTGCAATTTATTCATTAAATCATCGAGTTGCTCAAATTGCTGGAAGTAAAGGGTAAGCATACCGCCGTTCCTGTTAATCTGAAGTTTTGTTTTCATGCTCGCCGCTTCACCAATGCGATCAGCTAATGCCTGGACATCAGGGTCAATAATGGGTTGCCCCATCATGGTTGGGGTTTTGTATTTTTTGACCAAATGCTCTGCGGCGCGAACGCTCAGTTTTTCATTAACAATTCGTTTCGCAAGTTCTTCTATATTGTTTGAATTTAAGATACTTCGGGCATGCCCTGCAGTCAATTTTCCTTCGCGAAGTAAATTTTTAACTTCTTCTGGTAGTTGCATAAGCCTTAAAGTATTGGCAACATAGCTGCGACTTTTACTGATGGAAAAAGCAATTTCTTCTTGAGTTTTTTGATGCTCAACGAGCAATTTATGAAGCGATTCAGCTTCTTCCATTGGATTCAGATCATCACGTTGCAGGTTTTCGATTAAGCCTAGCTCTAGCGCTTCTTGGTCATTACAAGTAACGATGACAACCGGAATATTGGAGAGTCCTGCTTCTTTAGCGGCTCTCCACCGTCTTTCACCCGCGATAATTTCATAAGAACCTGATTCAATTTCCCTAACCAAAAGCGGCTGAAGAACACCCTTTTGCCTGACAGATTCAATCAAAGTTTGCATTTTTTCTTCATTAAAATAATGCCTTGGCTGCATGCGTCCAGGTTTTAAAGAATCAATCGAGATTTGATTGCTGCTTTTTTGAAGATTATCTTCTGCAACATAGTTATCCATATCGCCCAATAAGGCAGATAAGCCACGACCTAAATTTTTATTGAGCATTTTCTTTTTTTCCTTTTTCTTTTAAAAGTATTTCTTTGGCAAGTTCCATATAAGCCTGTGATCCAAGACAATTCACATCATACAAAAGTACAGGTTTGCCGTGCGAAGGCGCCTCTGAAACACGGATATTGCGGGGAATTACAGTTTTAAAAACTTTGTCCTTTAAATGAAGCCTGACATCAGTTGCAACTTGGGAGCATAAAGAGCTTCGGCGGTCAAACATCGTCAAAACAACACCAAAAAGTTTGAGTTTAGAATTGAAATTCTTTTTTATTTTTTGAATTGAACTTAAAAGGTAGCTAAGGCCCTCTAATGCATAATATTCACATTGTAAAGGAATGATAACGGAATCAGCAGCTACCATTGCGTTTAATGTTAATAAACCCATTGATGGAGGGCAATCAATAATAATGTAATCAAACATTGGCCTGTAGGGTTCAATTAAGTTTTTGAAAATATATTCACGCTGTGACATATTAACTAATTCAATCTCAGCTCCTACCAATTGAATGCCAGCTGGAATAACAGCCAAACCAGGAATTGGGCTTTTTATTAGAACTTCACCAACAGTGCATTGACCAATCAAAAGATGATACGTTGACAGAAGCTTGTTTTTTTTAATAATTCCAACGCCTGTGGAAGCATTTCCCTGCGGGTCAAAATCAATCAGTAAAACTTTTCGATCAACGGCAGCTAGTGCTGTTGCTATATTTACTGAGGTTGTTGTTTTTCCAACCCCGCCTTTTTGGTTTGCAACGACAATAATTTCAGCCATATTTCCTACCTACATTTTTTACGATAATAATTTTACTGCTTTTATCAGTAATGCTGTTTTTCAATTCATAATCAAAGTCCCACTTCAACCTAGCCTCTTCAATTTCTATCAAAAAAGTTGAACCTTTATGAAAAATTCCCGTGGATGTTTCACGTGAAACATTGTTCATTAATGATAACAGATTTGTTAAGGATGAACAGGCCCTTGATAAAATAAAATCATATTTGCCGTTTATATTTTCAGCTCTTTCATTAAATATCTCAACTGAAGTTTTTGCCTTTAAACAAACTTCATTTAAAAAAATACATTTCTTTCGATTTGATTCCACAAGTGAAATGTTATTATATCCACACATAGCTAATGCCATGCCAGGAAAACCTGCTCCTGTCCCAATGTCAACAATTTTTAAGTTTGCTGCGGGAAGTAAGTTTGCAATTTGTAGGCTATCAATGATATGTCTTATAAAAAAGTCATCCAAGGTCCTTTCTTGAACCAAAGATATTGTTTTATTCCATTGCTTCAACAAGCTGAAATAAATCTCGTACTTCTCGATTGTTTCACGTGAAACAGTCAGCTTCGGAAGATAGGACTTAAAAAGATCAGGCGACAGTTCGTTCACGGCAATGAGTTCTGTTCATTAGTTTCATCAATAACATATTTATGTATTGAATTTAATTTTTCAAGTTCGCCTTTGTGCTCAGATATTTCATCCATAATTGGCTTGTCCTTAACAGGCTTTTCGTTTTTAACGGGAACAAGGTTGACGTAATCATCCTTTGTCATTTTTTCGTTGGAACAGCCCTGCAAAAAGGTTAAAAAAAACATAATAAATAAAAGACTTTTCATGGCTGGAGCATATGCTAGACTTAAAGATAGTGATGATTTAAAAGCTAGCACGAAACATGCAAGAGTTCCACAAAACAAACACCTGGCATCAAGAAAATAAAGAAAAATTTGAAGATAATGGTAATCACAATACAAGTCATTCAAATAAATCGCTTGAAAATTTGATGGAAGACTACTTTAGTCATTTCATCCAACTACCTGACACTTATCTAAAAAATATGGAAAGCATGGAAAAATCAACGCAGACTTTTAGCGTTCTTGATCCAGAAATACTTAATAAAGTGATTCTTGATGCGTTTGATGGAATTAAAGAGATTTTCTTAGAAGAGCCAGAAACTTGGGAAAATCTACAAAAGAAATATTTAGATGACTTAGATAACCTCTTCCAAATCATTTTGGACCAATGTACTGGTGAAATGAGTGAACCAATTATATCGCCAGAAAAAAATGATCGTCGGTTTAAAGATGAGGATTGGGAGAAAAATCCCATATTCAACTACATAAAACAGGCTTACCTACTTCATAGTAAATATCTTCAAAATATTATTGCAGATAGCAAAGTAAATGAGGCATCAAAAAGAAAGTTAATGTTCTATTTAAAGGGCGTTCTTGACGCTCTTTCACCAACAAATTTTGCACTTACCAATCCAGCTGTTATTCGCGAAAGCTTAAAACGCAAAGGGGACAATCTAATTGAGGGATATCAAAAATTTATCAAGGATCAAACAGAAAATGGCGGTGCATTTCGGTTGCCCTCACTCGACAAATTAAATGCTTTTAAAGTCGGAAAAAATCTCGCAACAACCCCAGGAGAGGTTGTTTTTGAAAATGAAATTTTTCAGCTTATTCATTTTCATCCGCAAACGGCTACCCAATGGCAGAAACCCCTTTTAATTGTTCCCCCGTGGATCAACAAATATTACATTTTTGATCTTCGTGAGCAAAATTCTTTTATCAGGTGGAATCTTCAAAATGGACGTTCCGTTTTTGCCATTTCCTGGGTTAATCCAGATCCGTCTTATGCTGAATTAAGTCTTTCAGACTATATTTTAAGAGGCATAGATAAAGCTATCGATACAGTCAGAGCGACTACAAATAATGAAAAAATAAATGTTCTAGGATTTTGTGTGGGAGGCGTCGCTCTTATTAGTTTGCTTGCTCATCACAGCCATCTGGAAATTGAAAAAGTAAACTGCTCAACTTTTTTAGCAACGCCTATAGACTTCAATCAGCTCAATGAGTTGTCGATTTTTGTTTGTGAAGATCAGGTAAGAATTTTGGACAAACATCTTCAAACTTATGGCGTTCTTGCCGGTGATTCAATGGTAAAAATGTTCAGTTCAATGCGCGCTAATGATCTTATTTGGTCAAATTATATTAACCATTATTTATTAGCGAAAGAAACTGATCCTTTAGATTTTTTATATTGGAATAGCGATACAACTCACCTACCAGCCAAAATGCATCTTGAATACTTAAAAAATTTCTTTTTAGGGAATGCTTTTATTGAAAAAAAGGGATTTCAACTAAATAAAGTAAATGTGGATATTGCCAAAATCAGCATTCCAACATTTGTTATGGCAGCAAAAAACGATCATATTGTTCCTTGGCAAGCAGCATTTGCTGCAATACGGCAACTAAAAAATGCGCAGTTTGTTTTATCAGCATCAGGTCATGTTGCAGGTGTTATTAACCATCCTGCACAAAATAAATATTGTTATTGGACAAATCCAGAATTCAAATCGCAAGAACCAACTGATTGGCTAAAAGGGGCAATCGAAACACAAGGGTCTTGGTGGATTGAATGGGAAAAGTGGATGAATCAATATCAAGGCTCAAAAGTTGAATCGTATAAAGTCAGCTCTGATCAAATAATTGAACCAGCGCCTGGACGATATGCTCTTCAAATAGCCCCAAAGCTATAAGATTTAATCCTCTGGGGCTTCATTCCACACATCATCTTCCTCTGCTGTGGCTTTGTCGCACACGGAGGAATCACGAAAGCCATTGCGACGAGTGGTATTAGAAACTTTGTGATCTTCGATTGGCTCAATAAAGCTCTGCAAGCCTCGATTAAGCAATAATTCTAAGTCCACAGGAGATGCTGCACTGGCAGCGCTTATTTGAAAAAATGCAACAAACATTAATGCCCACATAGAACTTATACTCCCTTACTTTATAAATAAAAGTTTAACTAATTTTTTTCAAAATATCCACAGTATTCTCATAGTAATTATATCTCTGATTAATAAAAAAACTGCTGGACTTAAAGCAGAATCTATGATTGTTGTCCTTAATTTTTTGTGCTAGCTTTCTCTGGTATGCATGAAAATATTAATTTAACTGAAATAGCTCTGGTTGTTGTCGCTGCATTGACAGGAGGCATTGCCTTATCACGTCTAAGGCAGCCGGCTATCCTTGGGTACATTTTAAGTGGAATTATTTTAGGCCCTTCGGGCTTTGCACTGATTCGCTCTCGTGACCAAGTTGGCGTCTTAGCTGAACTAGGGGTTCTTCTTCTTCTTTTCGTTGTGGGAATGGAACTTAGCCTTCGAACTTTCAAAAAAGTATGGGGAATAGCGACACTTTGTACGATTTTGCAAATTCTGCTTAGCATAACGATTACCGTAACGCTATCGAATATGTTTTCCTGGTCCTTAGGGTTATCGCTTTTGCTTGGGTTTGTAGCGTCTGTTTCTTCAACAGCCGTTGTTGTCAAAATGCTAGAAAGTTTAGGTGAATTAAAATCTGAAACAGGGCAGCTCACCATTGGCATTCTAATCGCGCAAGATCTTGCTATCGTTCCCATGATTTTGATTCTTCGCAATTATGGTGAATCCTGGTTTAATCCGATGCTTTTTGTTAAGGTTCTGGGTTCCCTTGGGTTGATTGTGGCATTGATCAATTACCTAAGCCGTCGCCAACGTGTCCGTCTGCCTTTAACGCAAATGATTGCTGGGGAAAAAGACCTAACCGCACTTGCAAGCATGACTTTTTGTTTCGCAGCCGCAGCAGTGTCTGGTTTGATTGGGCTATCAGCTCCCTATGGCGCCTTTTTGGCAGGCCTTGTTTTAGGTAACACGCACGAACGCGTTATTATGCTTGAAACAATCAAGCCGGTTCAAAGTATTCTAATGATGGCCTTTTTCCTCTCTATTGGGCTGTTGCTCGATATTGAATTTATTTGGCAGCATTTATGGCACGTGCTTTTATTGCTATTTGTTATCACCGTTGGTAAAACGGCATTAAATATTGGCATCTTAAGGGTGCTTCACTTGCCCTGGTCGCAGGCCTTTTTGGTTGGCGTTGTCCTAGCACAGCTGGGTGAGTTCGCTTTTTTGATGGCAACGATTTCTAATGAAACTCACATCATCAATGAATTTGGTGAACGTTTAATTATTGGCCTGACAGTTCTGTCATTAGCTTTTAGTCCCTTATGGCTTGCATCAGCCAAAAGATTGCGCGACTTAGCAGATGTAAATTCAATTCCTTTGCAAGGCGTTTTGAGTCTTCTTTCGGGAGAAAGAGTTTCGC
Source organism: Alphaproteobacteria bacterium (assembly GCA_019749935.1). Lineage (GTDB taxonomy): Bacteria > Pseudomonadota > Alphaproteobacteria > Paracaedibacterales > CAIULA01 > CAIULA01. The sequence continues at coordinate 13,771 of JAIEPD010000062.1, read as the reverse complement.
TCATTAAGCGAGTTGGGCGATTTATTAGGCTCTTTCTTCTCAAAAGGCCTCCAAGACATCGTAAGCTGCTCGCTAAGCCAGAAGATTTGAAAGATCATCCAGAAATAATTCAACATGACCCTATTTCACCCGACCTTTAAGTTCGAGAATGAATTTCCTTTAAAGGAAGGTCCTGTTGCAGGAGTTGATGAGGCTGGTTGTGGTCCTTGGGCAGGGCCAGTCGTTGCAGCAGCAGTTATCATTGATCAAGATTTGTTTAGTGACGAATTAAGGATTTCTGTCAAAGATTCAAAAAAACTTATTCGATCAAAAAGAGAAAGCACTTTCGAAAAATTGATAATGCACCCATCGATTCAATATGGTGTTGGCGAGGCGTCTGTCCAGGAAATTGATCAATTAAACATCGGCAGGGCAACCAGGCTGGCGATGGTCAGAGCTATTCAAAATTTAAAAACCCAGCCAACTTTTGTACTGGTTGATGGAATTAGATCACCTGACCTTAGACAGCGCGTTCAAACCGTGATTAAGGGTGATCAACAAAGCTTTTCAATTGCTGCGGCTTCTATTATTGCAAAAGTCACGCGGGATAAAATAATGGACAGTCTTGATAAAGAACACCCAAGTTATGGTTGGAAAAGCAATGCTGGTTATGGAACAAAAGTTCATCATGATGCTATGAAGTTATATGGCCTGACCCCTCATCATCGCTTGAGTTACGCCCCTGTGAAAGCTCTGTTGGGAAAGGTTAGCTAGCATTATGCATTACTTGTATGGTTATCACCCCTGTCATATGGCGCTTTTAAATCCACGCCGTAAAATTGAAAAGGTCATCCTGACTCAAAGAGAAACTCTTGAAAAACTGCCACCCACCGGAAAAATCAAAGTTGAAATTGTCGATCGAAAGAATCTAGAAAACCGTTTGCCGCCGGGCGCAGTTCATCAAGGAATTGCTTTGTCTGTGCATTCTTTGCCAAATTTTTCATTGGGTCTTTTAGAGGATTGCCAGGATCAAAATCAGCGTGTAGTTGTGTTAGACCATGTAAACGATCCACACAATGTGGGCGCCATTTTAAGATCAGCCGCTGTGTTTGGAGCCAAAGTCGTTATCATGACAGAAAGGCATGCTCCAAAAGAATCAGGTGTTTTGGCTAAATCGGCATCTGGTGCCCTTGAGGTGGTTCCTATGTGCATCATCAACAACCTTGCACATGCCCTTCGCGAACTTAAAGAGCTTGGCTTTTGGTGTATTGGTTTTGCCGAAAGTGGCAAAAAAACTTTGGCTGAATTAGACCTTAAAGGAAAGACCGCATTAATTTTTGGCGGGGAAGGGGATGGCATGCGCCGTCTAACTCAAGATTTGTGCGACTTTACGGTGCGATTACCCTCAGAAGAAAGCTTTTCAACCCTGAATGTATCCAACGCAGCCGCTGTAGGATTGTATGAGGTTTATAGGCAACAGAGCTAAAACACAGTCCTGCTATGGTTTTTGTCAATCAATTCCATAAAAATAAAGGGAGCTGACGAGATTGTGGTTGATTCTTATATGACTCTGCATAGACATAATGATTATGTATTTTTCGTCAGCGTGGGATGCGTAAGCTTTCTTACACTCCCGAAAATAGCTTTTTGGATCATCCCACCATCAAGGGATTCTTGATAACGTTTATCATTATCACTTTAAAGGTTGACTGTGTTTAGAGCTAGCTTTTTTAGATGCTGCTGATTTCATGTTTAATGCGTTGTCAATTTAAATGAGTTAAAATTTTATTAAATATTTAATCGACCCCCCGCCCAAATCATCCCACTAGGGCTGGGGGGACAACCCTCTTGCGTCTATGGCGAAAAGGCATATCTTCCCCATCCAGGCTTTTCCCCACTAAAAAACCTGTCAATCCCTAACAAAAACACATAAACGTTTGTAAATAGAATTTTCAATCTATATATGATATATAGATTGAGTTTTTCTAATGTCAAGAGGAGGGGGAGTTTTTTCTGAAAATAAACCTTCAAACCTGATTATAATCCCTAGAGCTCATTGAGATGCCTAAAAGATATAGAACCTTTAGCGCCGTATATGCATTGAAAATGAAATTATCTGTTGCCTCACTTTTCATCTGCCCATACCGTTCCCGGTTTTGATGAACGCATCCCCCTTATTACCAGGGGCTTCAAAAAACCAGAAAGCAACCTGGCAGCGCAGATATTTTTAAGTGATTGGGTGTATAATAAATTATTTGATAGCTCGTTTAAAAAGGTTAGAAAATGATTTCATTTCAGGATATGCCTATCCCATCCAATCTCGAAGAATATCAAAATCCTCTTATTTATGATCAAGAATACGGTTCGTTTGAGCCAGATGGGCCCTTTTACCTGAACCTCGCGAAGAAATATAAGGACTCTGTTCTAGAAATAGGGTGTGGTACAGGACGTATTACCATCCCGATAGCACATATAGGTGCCAAAATAACAGGGCTTGATATTTCAGCCCCCATGTTAGAACAGGCAACAAAGAAAGCAAAAAATCTTAATATTGAATGGATACTAAAAGATTGTCAGGACTTTAGTTTAAAAAAGAAATTTAGTTTTATTTTTATGGCAGGAAATGCATTCCAAGCTTTGCTCAATTTGCAAGCCCAAGAAAAATTTATTAAATGTGTAAGGCATCATCTCAAAACAGAAGGTTTGTTTGTATTTGATACCAGGAATCTATTTCCTGAAAAATTTTCGTCACCTCCTAAAGAACCTGAGTATTGGCATAGTTTTAAAGACCAGCAAGGCATAAAGGTGGATGTATATGGTTGGTATACATACAATCCTCTCTCCCAAATTGCTACTTTTTATACGATAAGAAAATGGCCAGATCATTCTCAAAATACTACCATTTCTTTGAAATACACTTACTTACATGAGCTAAAAGCCTTATTAAGTAGAGAAGGATTTGAAATTATAAATGTTTTTTCTTATTTCAAAGGGCAGCTTTGGAATCATGAAAGTGAACGAATTGTTATTATTTCCCGTTTAAAGGGAAAAATTTATTAAGCCCTTCTGTTCGCACTTTAAGAAATTTAAATTTTATTCTCTAAAAATCACCTAAACATTCAGTTAAACTTATAAGAATCATAATTTCTAGTGGCAAACAAATTCCCAAAAATGCTAGTCTTAACCTTCAGAATATGAATAATTATGGGTTTTCAGAAATCCTTGTTAAGGATTTTTCTCCCAATTTATTTCTCAAGGATTTTAAAGGAACTTAATGGTTACGCACTTGCCAACAAAAAACGATCTCTGGTTTTTACCCTTAGGGGGAGCCGGCGAGATTGGCATGAATTTAAATTTATTTGGCCACGATAGTCAGTGGCTAATGGTTGACCTTGGCATTACGTTTAATGATCGTCTCGGAATTGAAATCATTGCTCCTGATCCAACGTTTATTTTGCCGTATCAAGAAAAGTTAAAAGGACTTGTCTTAACACACGCTCACGAAGACCATGTGGGGGCGCTTCCTTATTTGTGGCCCTATTTGCGCTGCCCTGTTTACGCAACGCCTTTCACAGCCGCCATTGTGCGTCAAAAAATTGCTGATAAATCTTGGAGAAATGAGCTTCAGTTGATTGAGGTCCCGTTGTCAGGAAAGCTCGATATTGGGGTTTTTAACATTGAATTTATAACACTGACGCATTCTATTCCCGAACCGAATGCCTTGGCTATTAAAACGCCACTCGGGACCATTGTTCACACAGGCGATTGGAAAATCGATCCAGAGCCGCTCGTTGGCGATGTAACCAATGAATCAAGATTGACAGAGCTTGGCAAAGAAGGCGTTCTGGCCATGGTTTGTGATTCAACCAATGTCTTTACCGATGGTGTATCCGGCTCTGAACAGGCTGTTCGGGATGAATTAATAAAACAAATCGGTAAATATCCAAACGATAGGATAACGATTGCCTGTTTTGCATCAAATGTTGCCCGCATTGAAACGGCGGCTTTGGCTGCAAAACATCATGGACGCAAAGTGGCCCTTATCGGCAGGTCTTTGCATCGTATGGTGCACGCCGCACAGTATGCTGGATATTTGAAAAATGTTCCGGCGTTTATTAGTGACGAAGAAGCCATAAAGTTACCCCCTGAAAAGATTCTATTTATCATGACGGGATCACAAGGCGAGCCTCGTTCTGCATTAGCGCGTATTGCAGCAAATCAACATCCTGTTGTCAGAATGGACTCTGATGATGTGGTTTTCTTTTCCTCTCGCATTATTCCAGGCAACGAAAAGGGCATTGGTCTTTTACAGAATAATTTGGTTAAAGGAGGATCGCAAGTCGTCACGGCGAACGAAGAAGACATTCATGTCTCAGGGCATCCAGCGCGGGATGAATTAAAGAAAATGTACAAATGGGTTCGCCCGCGAATTGCAATCCCGGTGCACGGCGAAGCGCGCCACCTTTTGGAACATGCTCGTCTTGCGAAAAGCCAAGGAGTAAAGGAAGTCGTTATTCCTGAAAACGGTAGCCTTATTCAAATTGAACCTGGCCATTCTCACATTATTGACAATGTTCAGGCTGGGCGCTGGGCTTTGGATGGAAATCGGATGATTCCTGCCGTTAGCCCTGTTCTAAAGGATAGAAACAAAATTTCGATTCAAGGGATTATTGTTGCAAGCCTAAATGCGGATAAATTTGGACAATTGCTCAAAGACCCTAAATTTACAATTTTGGGTGTAACAGAGCCTGGCAAAGAAACAGAAACGTTAAAAAAGGACTTACAACGTGTCATTAGAGATACCCTTCTTGATGATCATAAAAATGATGAGGCTTGTCTGGAAGCCTTAAGGCTTATCATTCGCCAAACAGTGAATCAGCGTTTTGGTAAAAAGCCAATCGTTGAGGTCCATTTGGGTGTGGAGAAGAAATAACTGTAACATTTTGTGATCTATTTAGTTATAGTAAACTTTTCAAAGAAGACTATTTATAAAAAGAGCTCTCGTAAGGACAAGAAAATTAATGGATAAAAAAGTTATTATTATTGGAGGGGGGCCTGCTGGACTTACTGCAGGTTATCTTTTAAGCAAAAAAGGAATCCTGGTTGAAGTTTTAGAGGCAGATATTGAATATTTAGGTGGCATCTCAAAAACTTTTAAATATAAAGATTTTTTGTTTGATATTGGTGGTCACCGTTTTTTCTCTAAATCTAAAGAGATTAATGACCTTTGGGATGAGCTTTTACCTGACGATATAATTGAATGTCCTAGATTCACAAGAATTTATTATAAAAATAAATTTTATGCCTATCCTATTAAACCACTAGATGCTTTTTTTAAGCTAGGTCCCATTGAGTCTTTGTTATGTGTGCTTTCTTATCTTAAAGCAAAAATATCTCCCACAAAGAATCCCAAAACTTTCGAAGACTGGATTACCAATAATTTTGGACATCGTCTGTTTAGTATTTTTTTTAAAACCTACACCGAAAAAGTGTGGGGAATGAGTTGTAAAGAAATATCAGCTGATTGGGCGGCGCAACGAATTAAAGGCTTATCGTTAGGAACGGCTATCTTTAATGCACTCTTTCCAAAAAAGAAACCCAAAGACAGCAAAAATATTATTAAGACATTAATTGATCGCTATAAGTATCCTAGGAAAGGACCTGGGATGATGTGGGATGCTGCTGGAGAAAAAATAAAAGAAATGGGTGGCAAAATTCATATGGGATGCTTTGTCCATCAGCTAACCTATGATGCTAAGAAAAAGCAATGGAATGTCTCTTATAAAGATAAATCAGGAACTGTTCACACCTTAGAAGGAACTCATGTTATCTCTTCAGCCCCTTTAAGGGAAATGGTTCATAGTATTAAGCCATCCTTAACATCAATTTCTGCTGCAGATAAGCTGAAATACAGAGATTTTTTGATTGTTTCTCTTATTATTAAAGAACGTGAAGCTCTGCCAGATAATTGGATTTACATTCATGATCCTTCCGTCAAGGTAGGCAGAATGCAAAATTTTAAAGCTTGGTCACCTGAACTCGTGCCAGATCCTTCTTTTTGTTGCTATGGCATGGAATATTTTTGTTTTGAAGGGGATGGATTATGGAGTTCTAAAGATTCAGACCTTATAGAACTAGCAAAGCAAGAAATTGAAAAACTTGGATTAGCACGCAAAAGTGATATTGTTGATGGATGTGTTGTTAGGCAGCCAAAGGCATATCCTGTGTATGATGATGCTTATCAAACTCATGTTGATGTTATTCGCAAAGACCTTGAAGAAAATTGCCCACGATTCTATGTGGTTGGAAGAAACGGCATGCATAAATATAACAACCAAGATCATGCAATGATGACAGCGATGTTAACGGTGGAAAATATCTTGGCTGACAAAAATCAATATGATGTTTGGAAAGTTAACCAAGATGCTAGCTATCATGAAGAGGGAGAGGCAGACGGGGAGGAGAGTAATGAGAACTTCCGTATGGTACCCAAAAAAGCTATCTAAAGATCATATTGGGTTAACTGGTGCGCTTCTTTTTGTTTTAGGTTTCTTTTGGTATTCCGTACAATTAAGAGCGCCTTATTTTGGTGTTTTGTCTGGAGGACACCATTGGCTTAGCGGATCAACGCTAGAATTTGCGACGAACTGGTATAGAGAAGGAATTTTTCACCTAAAATTTTTAATGCTGGAAAATCCTGCTTCTATTGAGTTTGGTGACTTAAATAGCCGTAGCCCCTATGTGTCTTATCCTTGTGGGGCGCCTCTGCAACTTTATCTATTATCATGTATACTAGGAAAAGAGCCTACTGCAGGGATGCTTATGGGGCTCAATTTATTTCATCATTTAGCAATCAGTTCATTTCTGGCTAGTATTGTGTGGATTGCTTTAAGTCGCGAATATCTTTTATTAAGAGTAACTTGTTCTGTTTTCGCAGGTACTTCATACCTTCTCTTACCTGTACCAATGTATTATCATCAGAATGTTTTTTTTGCCGATCAAGCTGTAATATTTTACTTTGTTGTGGCTGTGCTTTTAGAGGTAATGCGTGATTATTTTAAAGGATCACTACGAACCATTGATATTTTCCAAGCTATTATTGTTTTCTTGGGATGCCTTACAGATTGGTTAATGGTTTTTGTTGCTGGAACAATTTTCTTGAAACGCATTATCAATAATTGTCTTGTTGGTAATCTAAATTTTTCAAAGCTTAAAAGCGATTTTATCTCGGTTTTTTTACCCGTTAGTCTTTCTATATTTTTATTTATGTTGCAGATTTTTTTATCTGGCCATTTTCAAACTTTGTACTCAAGGTTTATGTTTCGAAGTGGGCTTGGAACAGAAGGTGCGAGCCAATATACGAATTTCATTCATGATTTTTGGTTAAATAGCTTAGGCGAAAAGCCCACAAATCTATTTTTAAAGTCTCTTATCCTACCCTTATTATATCTTTGCTATTTGTGGAGCAAAAAGCTTGTTAAAAAAGAAAAAATGGCTCTATTAAGAGAAGATCATTACCTTTATTCCATTCCATTCATGTTAACTTTGCCGTGCCTATTACAGGTTTATGTATTTCAAAATCACAGTGTTGTCCACGACTTTTCCAGACTTAAATTTTTTATTCCTTTATCTGTTGTTCCTTTTATTTTTCTTCCTTTATTAATCAAAGTGCCATTAACAGATTTGGCTGATATAGCTTTAAAAAGAAAAACCTATACACCTTATAAAGATCACATTTCAAAACTATTAAAATTCCTTTGTGTCATATTTCAATTAGTTATTTTAATAAACGGCAAGAAATTTATATCTTCCCATATGAACATGGCTCTCTTTTTGCAAGAAGATGTAGAATTTAAAAATATTGCCTCTACGGTGCGAGAAAAAATGAACTATAATTCTGTTGTCTTTTCACCACATATGGAAATTCCCAAGCTTCCTCCACAACTTTTGGCATTATCAATGAAACGAGTCCATAAGGTTGAAAAAAAAGAAGACATATCAGCTTTCCTGAAACAAAATCTAGAAAACAAAAAACCAGATATTTACGTTATTGTGCTGAATAATAAAGAAGAGACATTAGAGCGCCAATTAAAAGGATTCATTCTTGAAGAAACTTCTTATGCGACAGGATTTCGGATTTTAAAAATAAAAGATCCTCGTTAAACCCTACCGCACACCTTTCCAAATGCGACGCATGGTGAAATAGAAAATCACGGTCATAAATAATAAGTAAGCTATGACTTTGACGCCCATTTGCTTGCGTTGCTCTGCTTCAGGCTCAGCGGCCCAGGCTAAGAATGTCGTGACATCGCGGGACATTTGATCAACAGTGGCCTCTGTGCCATCAGCATAAGTCACCTGACCATCGGTTAGAGGCTTTGCCATGGAAATCTGGCCATCTGGAAAATATTGGTTATAGTGCCGCCCACCTTCAATCACAATGCCCGCTGGCGGGGCTGTGTACCCATTCATTAAGGCATGTACGTAATCGGCGCCTCCCTCACGGGCCTTGACAATCAAGGACAAATCAGGGGGCAGAGCCCCATTATTTGCGGCCCTAGCAGCATTATCATTTGGGAAAGGAGAGGGGATAGCATCAGACGGCAGGGCTTTTCGTTGAAACATCTCCCCGTCAGCATTAGGACCATCTTTTACTTCATAACCAGCTGCGATTGCTTTGATTTCAGCCTCGTTAAAGCCAAGAGACTTTAAATCTCTAAAACGAATGCGTTTCAGGCTATGACAGGCGGAGCACACCTCTTTATATACTTGAAATCCGCGCTGCAATTCATCGCGTTTAAAGGTTCCAAACGCTCCCTGAAAGCTCCATTTTTGTTTAGGCGGATGAGGGGTTGTTGTTTCGGCATGGCAAAGAGTTATTGTTGATAAGGCCAAAGCTAAGAATATCTTCATTTCACCTCCTTATCATCAAAGCTTAAAGGTAGCTGTGGCCGTGGTTCATATTTGCCCAGCAAAGGCAAAAGAATCAGAAAATGAAAGAAATAATAGGCGGTTGCAAGCCTGCCAATAATTAAATATGCACCTTCTGGTGGCTTAGCGCCGATCCATCCGAGAACAAAACAATTTAGGATTAAAACCCAAAATAAATGCTTGTAAATAGGGCGGAAACGACCGCTGCGTATGGGGCTGCGATCAAGCCATGGAACAGCTGCCAAAACAAACACAGCGCCAAACATGGTCAAAACGCCACCAAGTTTATCCGGAATGGAACGTAAAATGGCATAAAAAGGTAGAAAATACCATTCTGGCACAATGTGCGCTGGAGTGACCAGTGGATTGGCAGGAATGTAGTTATCAGGTTCACCAAAGAAATTGGGTGCAAAGAATATAAACCCACAATAAATCAGCAAAAATACACCCAAACCAAACAAATCCTTGATGGTGTAGTAGGGATGAAACGGAATGCTGTCTGTTGGTTTCGTTCTATCAATACCAAGCGGATTATTGGATCCAAATTGATGAAGAGCTACCAGGTGCAGGCCACTCACCGCAACAATCAAAAAGGGAAACAAATAATGCAGAACAAAAAATCGATTAAGGGTTGGATTATCAACAGAAAATCCGCCCCACAGCCAATGAACAATGGATTCACCAAATGGAAAGGCTGAGAACAGATTGGTGATTACCGTTGCTCCCCAAAAGCTCATCTGGCCCCAGGGCAGAACATACCCCATAAAAGCTGTTGCCATCATAAGAAGGAGGATAACCACACCTAAAATCCATAAAAGTTCGCGTGGTGATTTATAGGACCCGTAATAAAGCCCCCTGAATATATGGATGTATACAACGATGAAGAACATCGAAGCGCCGTTCATGTGAATATACCTGATCAACCAGCCACCATTAACATCGCGCATGATGCGCTCCACGCTGTCAAAAGCCATGTCGATGTGAGGAACATAATGCATCGCTAAAAAAATACCACTTAGAATCATGATGACTAAAATGATTCCAGCCAAGGACCCAAAGTTCCAAAGGTAATTCAGGTTTTTTGGTGTGGGGTATTCTTTAAGTTCCTTATTAAAGAACGTAAAAACAGGCAGACGTTTGTCAATCCAACGAATCAACCCTTTGTCTTTCAAATGACCTGTTCGTCGAACTTCAGGATCCTTCGGTGCGCTTGTATTATTCATACACTTACGCTCCTCGGCCTTTGTTCTTCTGCAGGTCTTTTGAAATTCTTTGGGTATAAGCTCATAAAAAAATCATCCTATACGTATAACGGAACCGTTGTTAACAAATTGATAGGGCGGAATCTCAAGATTTTTTGGTGCAGGCCCACTGAGAATACGTCCAGACAAATCATAGACTGAACCATGGCACGGGCAAAGCCATCCGGTTGCCTCAGCTGGTTTCTCAGGGTTTTTCTTTTCGTTAGGAACGCATCCCAGATGTGTGCAAACCCCAATCACAACCAGCCATTTTGGATCCTTTGAAAAACGTTCTTGATCTGTTTGTGGGTCAGGAAGGGATTTAATAGAGGCCTGGCTGGCAGCCTTAATTTCATCATCACTGCGATGGCGAATAAACACTGGTTTGCCGCGCCACAGGACGGTTTTACCTGCGCCCACAGGAATATCTTTTGTCTCAACGTCAACACTTGCAAGGGCTAGTACATCAGCGGCAGGATTCATGCTGTTTACAAATGGCAGTGCAGCTGCCCCCACACCTACTGCACCAACAGCACAAGCGGTTAAGGTCAAAAAATCACGGCGTGTTGGGTCCAGAGAGGAGTTTGGTTGTTGGGGTTCTTTAGATTCTGACATTCAAACGCTATATTTTTAAAAATTTTCTTTATTTTAACGACGTTCCTAGGACAGTGCAATGGAAGGGGTTTATTTTTGTTGTATTTTTGGAAATTAGGATTATATATAACGTGAAATATTAAAACTCTCAGGAGAAAAAAATGAAAAAGAAAATAGCGTTTTTAACTGTTTTAATGGCCCTTTGGGTAGGGGCTGGATTTGCATCAGGGTTCGATGTTGAGTCAGGTGATCCAATGCAGCTTGGAAGAAATCTTCTTGCAAGAATAGATACGATTCAAGCGCAGCAAGTAGCTCTGGAGGCTATGCTTGGCGATAGTGGCCCTTATAAAGCTTTTGCAGGTAAATCTGTACAAAAGTTGATTGATGCTTTGGACGAATCTACGGACGAACCAGATGTTGGTTTTTTAGCTGCACTAAATAGTTGTGTTAATGATGTTTATAGCAAAATAGACCCAAGCACCACGACTCTTGCTGCTCTTTTAGAGATGAAAGGAAAAAATCTGGGGGCTTTAAGCAGGCTTTTAGCAAGCATGGGAGTAGACATTTCAGCGCTTAGACCAGAAGCGGAGCTTGCTAAGGTTACGGCAGCAGCTGTAGTTTTAGAAACAATGCCTTCAAAAGAAGAAGTGTTTAGAGGTGATTTTAATCTAAGGCCAGATCTTGGTCAGTATCTTCATTATTATCTGACTTATGATGATTTAGATGCATTTTTCAATGCACAAGCTCTACTTGGCATTAAATATGGGGCGGAATTTATCGAAAATGATCAACGCCTTCCCGCAATTTTTGGTGCTGGTGGCAGAGAATATAAAAGAGACTCTCGTTATATATGGCGTAACCTTATGGAAATCGTAATGAATCGTTTCCATGGAGGAGGCGATCCTTCTGATGGGCCTTTTAATCCTTATGCTGAGAAGTTGAAATACAACGATGTATGGGATATAAACGCACGTTTGGCAGGTAGTACACATAACAAAAAAACGCTGGACGCCTATAGACATTTTAATAGCAGCGGTGTTCAAAAAGCAGGTGTTAGGTTATTGCGAGGTTTAAAGATTATAAGATAAGGGCGAATAAATATACCCCTCACCATTTGACCTTTGGACTTGCCCCATATTATAGTTGGGGCAAGTTTCTTTTTATAAAAAATAAAAAATCATGATTGTTCGTGTTCGTTTCGCTCCCAGCCCCACAGGGATGCTGCATATTGGTAATGCCCGCGCTGCCCTTATTAATTGGTTGTTTGCCAAAAAGCATAAGGGTATTTTTATGCTTCGCCAGGATGATACAGATATCGAGCGATCTGAGGAACGCTATGCCAAGGCTATTCAAGAAGACTTAGCTTGGCTTGGGTTAACTCACCAGGAATTTGCTAAGCAATCGGACCGTTTTGATCGTTATCGTCAAGCTATGCAGCAATTAATTGATTCTGGTCGCCTTTACCCTTGCTATGAAACAGCCGAAGATCTTGATTTTAAGCGTAAACGTCAATTAGCGAAGGGCCAGCCGCCAATTTATGACAGGGCGTCTTTGGGTTTAACTGCGGAACAAAAAGCGTCTTTTGAGAAAGAAGGGCGCAAACCTCATTGGCGTTTTAAGTTAGAGCCCGGACTGATCGCATGGGAAGATTTGGTGCGTGGCCATGTAGAGTTTCATGGAGAGCGCCTCAGTGATCCTGTGTTGGTGCGCGAAGATGGTGCCTTTTTATATACCATTACATCGGTTGTTGATGATCTTGATTTTTCAATCACCCATATTTTGCGCGGCGAAGATCATGTGACGAATACGGCTGTTCAAATTCAGCTTTTTAAAGCCCTTAATGACGGAAATCCGGTTGATATTCAATTCGGTCACACAACCCTATTGATGGATGCCAAAGGGCAGGGGCTATCAAAGCGTCTTGGCAGCCTAAGCCTGGCTCAGATGCGCGAAGATGGGATCGAGGCGATGGCCATCAACAGCTTAATTGCACGCCTTGGGACATCTTTGCCGGTTGAGCCTGTATTGGATTTAGAAACCTTGGCTGATCATTTTGATCTGGGTAGTTTTAGTCGCACTCCGCCGCGTTTTGATGAACAGGAATTATTGATCCTAAATCATAAGCTTTTCCACATCATGAGCTATGAGAGCGTGAAGGATCGTTTAAAAGTGCTAGGCGCTTCTGACATTGACGAGACAATTTGGAATTTAATCAGGAATAACCTTCAAACCCTAAAAGACGTCAAAGAATGGCAAGCCATTTGCTATGGCGATTTAAAAGGGTCTGTGTCGACTGAGGATAAAGAATATGTTCAAAGCGCGTTAGAAACCTTGCCAGCACTTCCTTGGTCTGTTGAAACGTGGAGTCAGTGGACAAATACCTTAAAGGAAAAAACTGGCCGCAAGGGCAAACCCCTTTTCATGCCCCTTCGTCAGGCCTTAACCGGTATGGATCACGGGCCTGAAATGAAAGAATTGCTGCCTATTATTGGTTATGAACGAGTAAAGAAGCGGTTGAAGGAGTGTTAATCTTTCAACCTTCCGCGACTATGTTGGGGATCTCCTTTACTGACTCGAAGCTTGTAAAGAAGCGGCTGCTGGATGTGGATCATCTAAGGCTTCAGTAATTTTCACTGCGATTTCTTTACTGAAGCTCTCTTTCCCTTCCTTAGATGAGAGATCAGCAGCATTAAAAGTCACAGCAACACTTCTGCCACCCGTTTGACCTAAAGCTACTAGTAAAGTTTAGCCCTTGCATCTAGATCATCTCCAGATGATTGTAAGATAACTGCGCCAAGGGCACCTTTTAGGATTGCTTTCATATTTCTAGCAGTTTTTTCTCGCTCATCGTGCACCTGAGGCAAAAGACGTGCTTGCTAGCATTGTTGAAATAAGAACTGCTGCGAATGCCCCTTTTAATAAGCTCATTTTAACCTCTCTTTTTATTGAATAAGACTGTTGCATAATGCGTCCAGATTAGAGATTTGGTATAATCAGTAGTAGGAAGCAATTCATTTAACGATAAA
>JAIEPD010000044.1 GCA_019749935.1 Alphaproteobacteria bacterium | reverse complement strand
GATTTGCAAAAGCCAAGACGAGGACTGAAGTCTTCTTCGCCTGAAGGCGAAGGTTTTAACCAATTACGTGACTATAACTGGATCGCCACGCTACGCTCGCGATGACGATAATTATTCCACCTAGATTTTGCTGCATGAGCACCGCAAATTCATCCTCATGGACCTTTGGGTCAAGCCCAAAGGAAACTAAAAGAAATATGTATACCCAAAGTGTTTTAAAAAGCCGGGCAGGCGTTTGAGGATCAAGGAGCGGAGTGTATAGATAATACATGAGCACCGCAGATCCTGAAAAACAACGAACCCGGAATTTGAAACAGGAAGGGTATATTAACAAATTATTAGTAAACTTTTATGTATCATAAAAAATGCAGAAGGCACCTTACGTTCCATTGGGGATTACATGAAAATCATAAGACTTATAGCCATAAGTTTACTGCTTTGCATTTCCCATGCAATTGGGGGGACTGTTCCTGAAGGGATGCAAGCCTTGGACCCTCAAACTCAAAATTCTCTAAAACTTTACATGTCTATCAAAAATGCTCAAGGAGAGGCTTATATCAAAGGAATGCTACAGGTGTCAAAAGACAGTCCTAATAAATGCCTGCGATATTTAGCGGCCAAATCTCTGGAGGGTAAAACGGGATCAGATAGTTTTGCAATTAAATCGAGAGAGCTGGGCAAGGCTCAATTAAAAGCAATCTTTACAACCCTTTCAGAAAATACAGATAAATTCACTAAAGATTGCAGGGAATTAAAATCAGCTTTTGGTGAAAATGTTATAAACGATATCGGTGATCCCTATAGCGATTTTATTCACGATGAAATTAATCCCTTTTTTGAAAAGAGTCACCGCATTCATATTAAAATCAAAGCAGCTGAGCATGGCCATGACCCTCAGCAACTTATTGATCTCCTTCAAGACCCTTATATAAACGATGACAATCGGCAGCAAATCCTTGATATTTTAAAAACAAAATACAGTTACTTGCCAGACGTCATAAAAAAAGGATTACTAGCCGTTTTTCAAACAGCCGTCACTTTATCCTTAAAAGAGTCTTGCTTGAACCAATTGTTTGCACCTCCCCTCAATATACTCTGGTATCAATCTGGATTAGAAATTATTGAAAAAGAAACCAGAGCAAAAAATCCTCAATTCTGTCCAATCCTTGAAAGAGCTAAGATTCCTTCCGAATGGGCAGATCTTGAAAAAATGAAAATACGATTGATTCACGAATGTAAGGTGTTTAACACAACACTTTCACCTCATGAAAGAATTGACTCAGCCATGCAAATTATTGCAAAATAGTAATTTATTTTAAAAAATAATGTATCTGCAGATGCGTCAGAATGAAATTTTAACAGAATATTAATTATTATTATTTAATATAGAATATTATATATATGAATCAGGTACATATTGTGAAAAACAGCATTGCACCTAAAATTATCCTGTGCACATTTTTCTTCGCTTTTTTAGGAGAATGCAAAACAAATGCAGCTGAAAATATTGCTAGTAATTCCGCACTACCGCCTGCGTTAATTCAAGAATTAAGAGCGGTCTCTTTTAAAGATACCAAGGAAGGGCTTAAGGCTGCAAAAGATAAAGATGAAAAATCAGGCGGATTATATAGTCGCGGCAGCGGTAAATTATACTACCTGGTAGGGGGTAGTTTATATAAATATGATTCAGCATCAACAACAGAAGCCAACCTTGTGGGTGAAATTATACCTCCCCATGATGAACATCACTGGGATGACTCGCTTGGGGTCGAAACCAGCTATAGCACGGCTCCTATAATTTTTATTGATTTAAATAAAAAGCAAGTTCGTTCAAGTGGTAAGACTACACTTCTTGTTACGCGCGAAAAATAATAATTTTTCCCTTAAGACTTTCTTTCAATTGACCACATTATAATCTCTCTAAAAAGGTCTGCTTTTGATCCAAAAGGCTTTAGAGCAAGAAAAATTTCTTCTTTTAGGTTTTCAATTTTTTGAAGGGTTTGACCCTCACCCATTTTGTCCACAAGCGTGATTTTATTACTGTCATGCTGAGATGGCTTACCCAAGGTATTCGCATCTCCTTTTTTATCCAACAAATCATCCACCATTTGATAGATAAGTCCAATTTTATATCCAACATCTTTGAGTTGTTTTTTAACAAATGGATCCGCTGAGCCTATAATTGCCCCTGCTTCACAGCAAAATGCAATCAGCTCGCCTGTTTTCAAACGTTGCAAAGCCGTGATTAAACTTACATCATCATGGTGATCTTGATTCATATCAAGCATCTGACCAGCTACCATGCCATTTGGTCCACTAGCCTTGGCAAGTTTTGTCACAAGCTCTAAGGCTATAGACGGTGGCAATGAAGAGGAAGAAATCACCTCAAACGCTAACGTTAACAAACCATCGCCCACTAAAATCGCAGTGGCTTCATCAAACTGACACCAACAACTGGGTTTACCACGTCTGGTATCAGCATTGTCCATAGCCGGCAGATCGTCATGCACTAGGGAATAAGCGTGAATTAATTCAACAGCAACTGAAGCCGGCAAAAGAGTGTCAAAGGGGATATCAAAAAGATCACCAGAAGCCCTCATCAACAACGGCCTAAAACGCTTGCCGCCATTAAGCGCCGCATACTCCATAGCTTGCTTTAGCTGAGCAGACGCTGATTGCTTTTCAATAATAGCTTCTAAAGCCTTATCAATCTTACTTGCAACATCACTCACCCGTTCATCAAGAAGGGAAGATTTATGAGACGTTAAAGGTTTCAAGTTTCGCGCCATTTTCAGTTATTCCGGTTATTTGTTCAACGCGCATTTTGGCTGCAAGCAGCTTTTGCTCGCAATGCTTTTTAAGAAGAGCGCCACGTTCAAAAGCGCTGATGGCTTCTTCTAAAGGTAAGCGCCCTTCTTCTAGGCGTTTTACCAAGGTTTCCAACTCAGCCATTGCTTGTTCAAAACTTAAAGATTCAAGAGTATCGCTCACTTTGATCTTTCCTTTATATAACCCAATTATCGTCATATAAGCAGTGTTTGCTTTAGAAATCAAGAAAGGGTTGTTTTGAGTCTTTAGCAATCAAAAGACATATAGCTGAGCAAAGGCTTGTA
Source organism: Alphaproteobacteria bacterium (assembly GCA_019749935.1). Lineage (GTDB taxonomy): Bacteria > Pseudomonadota > Alphaproteobacteria > Paracaedibacterales > CAIULA01 > CAIULA01. Next base: position 21,971 of record JAIEPD010000044.1, on the reverse strand, counting down.
AAGACTATCCAACAAATAGAGACAACTGGAGAAGTTCCTAAACTAAAAACAATATGCGTTGTCAAAGCACTTAAGACCCCAGTTCCAAGGGAAAAACTAAAAGATATACCGCGATATCGCATATTGGTTGGAAAAAGTCTTTGAAAAAGAGCATGTTGAGGGCCTGCATGCATTCCAACCAGGCATCCAAAGATAATGTGGAAAATCAAAAGTTGAAATGTATTTAAAACATCAATCAAGCTAACAAAAAAGAAAAAGGGCATAAAAAACAAGAAGTCAGCATCATTTTTTTAAGACGGAAATATTTGCAGATAAACCCTGTGCCAATAGCTAAAAGTGAAAACGTTAATAAAGAGGTGCAATTACAAATAAAACTAAACTGAGCTGACAAGGAAGCTAACTTTGATTTCAAAAGAATGGGTATCGATATAAAAAGAAGATACGAGACAAGCGAAGACTGTCCCCCAATAAAAAAGGTAAGCATCATAGCCTGTCGATTTGATTTAAATACTTCTAGAACAGACGGAAGCGACTCATTTTTTATTGTAGAACTTTGAAAAAGAGGAGACTCAGAAAGTTTAGAACGGATATACAGCCCCAAAATGCCAATCAAAAGGCCCAATAAGAAAGGAATTCTCCATGCCCAATCGGGAAAGTTAGGATTAGAGAATACGTACCCAACAATAGCGGCTAATAATAGACCTGCAGCAGCTGAAGCGGTTAAAATTCCGCTGATAAGGCCTGGATGATATTCCTGATGTTCTAAAGATAAAATCGCAGCCCCGTTATATTCTCCGCCAGCCGATATACCCTGTAGTAATCTTGCGCAAACAAGGATTATAGGTGCCAAGATGCCAATTTGATTATACGTTGGAACAATAGCAATCATAATGGAAGCAACACTCATACAAGACATTGAAAGAGCCAAAGCCTTTTTGCGGCCCTTAGTATCACCTATATAACCAAATAAAAGCCCCCCTAAAGGCCTTGCAATCAGCCCCATAGAAAAAACAGTAAGACTTGAAAAAAGAGAAGTAAGAGGATTACTAGATGGGAAAAAAAGTGGAGCTAATAAGAAAGATAAAGCCCCAAATAATGTGTAATCATAAAATTCTAAAGTGTTCCCAAGAAATGATGACAGAACAACTCTTTTATTCATTATATTCGCTGATTTAGAAAGATCTAATTATCATTTTGAGATAAAAATTAGGCAAGAATCAATAAAACTTTAAGAAAAGAAAAAGAGCCCTGCCACAAAATGCAGCAGGACTCTTTCAAGTGGCTATAATTATTCTTTAAGTCAATTAACCTTTTACGACAGGAACACAGGATTTTCCAAGTATCCCTCTCTTTTCGGTACAAGTAACATCTCTTAGCTCTGGATCATCATTTTCGTTACAAGAGATTTCTTGCTCTTTGCATCCATATTTGTCTTTTATAGTAGAACATCTTCCATTACATACATATGTTGCTTGGTTCATACTTTTGCATCTATCTTTTTTTGCTGACTTACTAGAACCCCATACACAATTTGATTCAGCCGCATCAAATTGTGTGGTTTTGCATCTTACTTTTGTCGATGCGCAGGAAGCCTGATCTTTTGAATTACATACAGATGGACAAGTAGGCAAGCTCGACACATCAGATGATGCATTAGCAAAACCTGCATTTAATGAAACAAACAATCCAATTGCCAAAATAATCTTACTTAAATTAATAAAACTCATTTTCATCTCCTTATACAGATCCCTATACACATCAGAAACTTTGAGATTAATTTACAAAATCTCACTCTATGAGCTTCAGTGTAACGAGAAGTGATTAACGAATTATTAATATTTTAGGTAAATTTGACTGTAAAAGGTGAATTTGTTCAGAAATCTCTTTATTCTAAAGGGTTTGAGAGTGCCTCAACCACTAAGGCATTTCCCCGAACCGCTGTCACTTTCACCTCGGTTCCTTTTGCGGCATCAACTCCTAAAACTTTCCAAGTGCTATCACCTATAGTGATTCTCGATTGTCCATTTATGATGGGTTGCTCTAGGGTTAAAATGAGGCCAATCATTTCTAGCCCTCGTTGATTTAAATGATTTGATTTTTGAGAACAGGTAACCTGATTATAAAATCGGCGCCCTACCCACATAACCAAAGGCGAAAGGATTGCAAATAAAACAAACTGAACCGCAATCGAAAGAGAAGCGACAAACGCAGCGATTGCAACTAATAACGCTGCAACCCCAAGCCATAAGAAAAAAGCTGCAGGAGCGAAAAGCTCTAACCAAAACAAGATCAAAGCAAATCCAAACCAATGCCATCCTGTCATCGTCGTCAAGATATCCATAATTATTTGTCCCCTTTTGTCCCTTTAGACTTAGGGCCCGAGGATTCCTCTATAAAAGCATCTTTAGCAAGCTCAGCAATTCCTGCAATACTGCCTATCAAACTGCTAGACTCCAGGGGCATTAACACAAACTTTTGATTTGGTGCTTGGGCCAATTCTTTTATGGCTTCAACATATTTTTGCGCAATAAAGTAATTCAAAGCTTGCGCACTCCCGTTTGCAACAGCCTCCGAAACATTTTTAGTAGCAGTTGCTTCAGCTTGCGCTAATCTTTCTCTAGCCTCAGCATCTCTTATTGCAGACTCACGGCGCCCCTCAGCTTCTAAAATCATGGATTGCTGAATACCTTCGGCCTTTAAAATTTGCGCTTGTCTTTCCCCTTCGGCTTCTAATACTAAAGCACGTTTTTCGCGTTCAGCTTTCATCTGGCGTGCCATAGAATCAACTAAATCACGAGGCGGCTTGATGTCCTTAATTTCAATACGCGTAACCTTTGTGCCCCAAGGGCTTGTCGCATCATCAACCACCGCCAAAAGACGCGCATTAATAGTCTCTCTATGGGACAACAACTCATCAAGATCCATAGACCCCATAACGGTACGAATATTGGTCATCGTCAAATTCATAATTGCATTTTTCAAATTAGCCACTTCATAAGCTGATTTGGCTGCATCTAAAATTTGATAAAAGATAACACCATCAACGGTTACAGCGGCGTTATCTTTAGTAATAACATCTTGAGAAGGAACATCGAGAACAAGTTCCATCATAATGACCTTAGCGCCAATACGATCAATCAAAGGAATGATAATATGAAGGCCAGGACGGAGTGTTTGAATATAACGACCAAATCTTTCAACAGTATATTCATAGCCTTGCGGAACAACCCTCACAGACCGAAATACAAAGAAAACAGCAACAACGACGATAATACCTGCGATAACTTCAAACATTAGAAAACTCCTTTATCCTGGGTTCGGCTCACAATCGCCATGGCGAACAACTACGTGTACGGCCATCCAGAAAAGTCTCTATAAAACAGCTTCTGGAGCACCACGTCGCCTTGGGCGACTCGTGATGACAATGGGATTTATTTATACTGCGTATACCAAGCTCATATAATATTTATAAAAAAATAGGCCTCAGCCTAAACTGAAACCTATATTAATTGAAATGTTATATTTTAAGAAACGAAATCTTTAAACATACCTTCATCGATTGTATGCGTTTTTGATCCAACATCATCATAATGATCATTGATCCACTTATCTGCAGCTTTACGCCCTTCATTATGAAGCATCATCAAAAAGTCCCAATCTGTATTCAAAGCACTACTAAGATTAAGATTTTTGAAAGCATCTTCATTCTTAATCATATGCATATTGACGCGTTTTAAAGCGCCTTCTTTAATATGACCAGCGTCAATGAGCTTTGTGATAAAGTAAATTGCACGCATTTCATGCACAATACAACCATTCAAAGTAATTTCTGTTAGACGTTCAGAAATTCCACCTTTTGTCTTTGGTATTTCATCGCAATATGTTTTTGTTAATTGAATCACAATAATATCAGAAGTGCTGCATTCGTTAATCAGCGGGTAAATGGCAGGGTTTGCAATAAATCCACCGTCCCAATAATACTCACCATCAACTTGAACGGCCTGAAACATAGAAGGCAAACAAGCAGAAGCCAATAATACATCAGAACAAATGTCTTTATTTGTGAAAATCTTAATTCTTCCAGACTTTACGTGTGTTGTTCCTAAAAATATTCTTCTATCTTGACTGTCACGAATGGCCGAATAATCAAAGAAACCTTTCAAAAAATCACCAAAAGGATTTTTATTTGAAGGATTCATTTCATAAGGAGAAAGTTTCTCTTTTAACATTCCCATCATTAAAAATCCAAGAGAATGATCTAAGTTATAATATTTATTCGCTTTGTCCATAGGGTTTAATGAAAAAGGAGAGATTTTCTTGGACAATTCGCTCATTGACCGCCAGTAATCTTTCAAAGTAGCGCGTGCACCTTCCGTACCACCTTTTATTAACCCTTGAACGATTGCCGCTGCATTCATACCACCTGCACTGGTACCAGATACCCCTTCAATGTCAAAGCGTCCATCTTCCAAAAGCCTATCAGCAACCCCCCAAGCAAATGCTCCATGAGCGCCACCACCCTGCAATGCCAAGGCTACTTTCTTTTTTTGCATTTTTCTCTCCTCTGTTACGCGTACTAATTTGGTAAAAATGTGTTTTTATAAAATTTTGGAACTATCCCTGTAACTCTAAATTAGAGGAAAAGTCTTAAAGATAAGTTAATTTTGGGGAAAATCTAAATTTCTGTCTCGCTTGACAGTACAAGCTTATTGTAGCGCTTGCGTAAAAGCACTACCATGTCCCTAAATAATTTTTATATTCACCAAAGATGTTAACCTTGAATGCAAAAAATATCTGACGAAAATCTTGTAAAATTAGCGACTTGTAGTGCAATTGTCGTTGCTTCTATTTTAGTTGCTGGAAAAGGTTATGCCTGGTACTTGACAAGTTCACTCAGCATTAAGGCTTCTCTTGTCGATTCTTTACTCGATGGCTTTGCATCTTTGCTTAATTTTGTCGCCATTTACCATGCTTTGCGTCCTGCTGATAATGAGCATCGCTTTGGTCATGGAAAAGCTGAAGCCCTTGCAAGTCTGGGACAATCCATCTTTATCGCTATTTCAGCAGCATGGCTCTTACGGGAGGTTATCTGGCGCCTTTATAACCCAGAACAACTTATTTTCAGTCCTCTTGCAATCATCGTGATGATTTCTGCCTCAGTGTTAACTTTTACCCTAATACTAGGGCAACGATATGTTATCAGCAAAACTCAATCTCTTGCTGTCTCTTCAGACTCTCTTCATTATCAAACAGATCTTATGAGTGATTTAGGGGTTCTTTTAAGCTTTTATCTATCAAGCTATTTTACTATTTCATATTTTGATACGGGGGTTGGTGCACTTATCAGCGTGTACCTTCTTTATTCCACATGGATCATTGCTAAAAAAGCCTTAGATATTTTGATGGATCGTGAGTTACCGGACGAAATTATTGAAAGCATTACCAAAATCGCCCAAAGTCATCATAAAGTTCTTGGAATCCACGATCTTAGAACCCGGAGCTCAGGTCAAAACGAATTTATTCAAATGCATTTGGACCTCGACAAGGATATGAGCCTTTATCAAGCCCATAGCATTGCAGAGGAAATTGCTGCTGAGATTAACAAAGTTTATCCAAAGGCTGAGGTCATTATTCACCAAGATCCTGTACCAGAAGACCCAGAAAATCCTTCTCACAAATCATTATGAAAATACCCGCTCGCATCCAATCAACAATCGATCTTCTTGATGCTATTTTTGGGTCTTTTGAGGCTCCAGCCGACAAAATCATGACGTCCTTTTTCAGAGAACGTCGTTTTATTGGAAGCGGCGATAGACGAGCAATCGCAGAACTGACTTACGCAATTTTACGCGATTACTTTAAACTGACTTGGTTCCACAAAACAGACTCTGCTCGTCTTTTGGTCATTGTTTATTTAGTTGTCATAGAAAAAAAATCTTTGAATTCTCTTGAGTCACTCTTTGTAAATGAAATCTTTTGCCCAGGCCCTTTAACCTCTACTGAAATCAAGATCATAAGGTCTTTAAAACCAGATAGTGAACTTCCTCTTTGGGCAGAATATAATGTGCCAGAAGATATCATTCCCTATTTAGAGGAATCCTTTCCAAGTACTTTTAAGAATGAACTTTTAGCCCTTAACAAACAAGCCCCCCTTGATCTGCGCATTAACCTTTTAAAAAACACAAGGGAAGCTGTTTTAAAAAAACTTACTAAAGATCAAATTGAGGCAAAACCAACACCTCTTAGCCCCATTGGTATTCGTCTTGATAAAAGGCGTCCTCTACCAGATCACCCTTTATGGAAAGATGGTAGCATCGAGGTTCAAGATGAAGGTTCCCAGTTAATTGCTTTATTATGTAAAGCTGGACCCGGAATGTCTGTTTTAGACTATTGTGCTGGCGCTGGCGGTAAAAGCCTAGCAATTGCCGCCACAATGCAGAATAAAGGACGTCTGGTCTTATCTGATATTTTAGAATGGCGATTAAAACGTGCCCAGGAACGTCTTAAAAGGGCAGGCATTCATAACTATGAATGTCGTTTGGTAACTGACAAAACTTGGCTTAAACGTCAGGAAAAACGATTTGATCGCGTACTCGTGGATGCCCCTTGCTCTGGAACGGGAACATGGCGCAGAAATCCTGATTTAAAAATGAAATTTACAAAGCAGGATTTGTTTGAACTCCTTCAAAAACAAGAAGAAATTCTGAGCAAAGCATCAAAATTTGTGAAACCAAATGGCCTCTTAATCTACGCAACCTGCTCCCTGTTGCAGGCGGAAAACCATCAACAAATCAAAAAATTTTTAAATCATCACACTGATTTCAAGTTGATTCCAATAGGGAAAATATGGAAAGAAATTATCGTCTCGCCCTGCCCCACCCAAGACGAGATGCTGCAGTTAAGCACTTTCCATCATGATACAGACGGATTTTTTGTCAGTGTTTTGGAGAGAAAGGCATTCAATCCTCAAATCCGTGAGGACAGCCAAATAGCCGCTCTTGATATCGCCTGAATGGTCGTGTTTAAAATAGGGAAACCAGTTGCCTCTGTGCCGCCCTCATCAATTGCAAAAGCTTTATGCTCAAGTTCTTCTTCATGGCATTGACGAATAACGCTTTTTAAGTCTTCATACTCACTCGACGACTCTAATTCATACAGCTGACTTTGATAATGCTCGTCTATGACTGTTTCAACAGCAATTGTACAAGCGTGGGCAGTTTTCTGACCTAACAAAGCCGTTACCACGCCAAGTGCATAACCACCCACATGCCAAATTGGCTGCAAAAGAGTTGGGCGCACTTTGTGTTCAATGAGTAATTGGTTGAATTTTTTTAAATGCTCAGCCTCTTGAACTGCCATTTTTTTTATGTTTTCATCGCTGCTTAAAACGGCAAGTTGACCTTGGTAAATCCGAGTTGCACCGTACTCACCTGCCTGATTAACGCGAATTATTCGGTCGATATCTTTTTTCTGCCCCATAAAAAACCGAGCCCCATTGAAAGGAGTACTAACAAAATTATATTCCAAATTGTAACAGAAACGCCAAAAATCCGCCAGTTCACTTGATTACATTGAGCTGTTTTCTTTCCTTGAAAATGCTGCAGTAATTGCTGCGTCTTTTCATCGTCCGTTAATCCTTGCAATTTAGATGAGCTGATAGATTCTCCCGAACATACCGCCGGCCCTTCCCACCAGTGTTGCTCAACACCAAGATGATAGAAACTAAGACTCGTGGCCGCTAAAATTAAAGCTAGTTTAATGAGAAAGATCCATTTTTTAGGCCAAAAATAGAAAAAACCTGCAATGATTAAAATTGCTACATAGACATACCGTAAATAAAGACAAAGAATGCAGGGTTTTATCTCAAATACATACTCTGCCCCTAAGGAGAAACAGAGAGAGATTAAGAAAAAAGAAACAATAAGTAATCTAATGATTTTTTGGGAAAATAACATCAGCTCACAAGTTTAAAAATAACAAACCCTGCTATTATTATGGCAAGCGAACTTATCAAAAACAAGGTCAGATATTTCTCAACAAATTCTTTTGCCCAAGGGCCAAACCACCATAACAATGCTGCCAACAAATAAAATCGAAAAGCCCTTGCTATGATAGAAGCCACGGTGAAAGAAACAAGATCAAAACGTGCCACGCCACTAGCGATCGTAACAAGTTTATAAGGAATAGGCGTAAGCCCTTTTAGGGCAATAATCCAAAAACCCCACTCTGCAAACCCTTGCTGGAATTTAGAAAATGCATCAGATAAATGGTAGGTGTTAATAATCCACTCGCCTAGTGTTCCATACAAATAATAACCAATTGCGTAACCAAGGAATCCGCCTAAAACAGAAGTGAGAACCCCCAAAAACGCTAATCTCCATGCTAAAAGACGATTCGCCAGCAACATAGGTATCATTAAAAGATCAGGAGGCAATGGAAAGAATGAACTTTCAGCAAACGAAACTAAACAAAACATCCAAAGCGCTCTTGGGCTATTGGCACTTTCTAATATTTTATAATAAAGGGAATAAACTAAGCCCTTTTTTCTTTGAGTCTCATCAATGGCACCGTACGCTTGCATAACATCTCAATCTCACATAAAAACTTCCGCAAGTTTAGCAGCTACATTGACAAACTTCAATTAGTTGCTGTCTTTAGATTAATACAAGCCGAATCTTGTGCTGTATTTGGTAAAACCACAACAGTAGACCAATAATCCACAAGGCCAATCATATTCTTTTGAAAAACATCATAATCAAAAGATTTACTGATGTAACCAGAAGCTTGGTTTTTATAAACTGTGATCATTTCTTGAACACTAATGCTATTGGTTAAAATAATAACCGGAATATCTTGAATTTCTCTATCCCTCTTTATTTCTTTTAAAACTGTCTGACCGTCTCTTTTTGGAATATTCAGATCAAGCAACACAATATCGGGTCTTGGAAAATCAACATTCATCGTTTTATATCTCAAGAATTCAATAGCCTGTGCACCATCATGAACACAGAAAATATGGACTTTGTGATCCGCAGCCTCTAAGGCTCTTCTTGTTAACAACTCATCTGTTGGATCGTCTTCCACCAGCAAAATACTTAAAGGTTTTTCAAGGTTGTGAGAAATGATATCCGTATTAACTTTCTCGCCTTTCTTTTGCTGAATCGCTTGAAATCCATCGAAGAAATATTGTGAAGGCACCCCATAAAGTTGGCCAATATGATATAACATCCCAGCTGAAATACGGCTTTGAGCTTGTTCATATTTTTGAATCTGTTGATGAGAGACAGACAGTCTTTCCGCAACATAAGCCAAAGTCATACCCAGTTTTTGTCTTTTTTCTCTTAGCCTTTTGCCAACATAGACGTCTAATTCTTTGATTTCCTCAGAGCGGTTTTCCATTGTTATTTCCTTATGCGGTAAGTTTATGTCTAATTAATCCTGAAGGAAGGGTAAAATAAAACTCAGCTCCTCCTTCTTTGTTAGATCTAACGCCAATCTCACTTCCCCCATGAGATTCAACGACCTTTTTACAAAGAGCAAGCCCAATGCCAGATCCTTCATATTTTTCTTTGCCATGTAACCGTTCAAACATCTGAAATACTTTTTGATGATATTCTTCGGAAATTCCAAGCCCATTATCTTTGACAGTAAAGTACCAAAATCCATTCAAACTAGTAGCATCAATTTTAATCACAGGAATCTTTTCTGAACGAAACTTAATTGCATTTTCAATCAAATTTCTAAACAATTGTGTGAGCTGAGTGTAATCACCATAAATCTCTGGTAGATATGATGTCTCTATAATAACTTTGTTTTCTTCTATCGTTGAGGCCAGTGTTTCTTTTATTTCTTCTATAAGATCACTAATGGAAACAATCGTGTGATGTAGATTATTCGAATCAACCTTTGAATAAACGAGAATGTCTTCAATTAACATTCTCATTCTCTCTACCCCTTTTCGCACGTAACTAAAATATTCCTGTGTAATTTCATCAAAATTACCTGCATTATGCCTATGGATAAGATGGACAAAACTCGATATGGTACGTAAGGGTTCTTTAATATCATGAGAACAAATATAAGCAAACCTCTCTAATTCACCGTTGGATCTTTTAAGGCCATCAATCATCTTTTGCATTTTTATTTCTATATTTTTTCTCTCGGTGATGATCTCTGCAAAAAGAATCATCCCCCCTATCATTTTATTAGATTTGTACCAAGGATGAGCTTCCCATTTTAACCACATAGAAGTACCATCCTCTTTTACAAACTCAACTTCATCTATTTTTTCAACTTTCCCCTGTAAGCAGCGTTGATGGACAACTTTCCATTCGGAAGGAACATTAGGAAATACGTCATAACAATATTTTCCTATAATTTCTCTGCCTTCCAAATGATAATCCCTACGCCATGCTTTACTGGTTAAAAGATAATGAAAATTTCGATCGAACATAGCAACTGCAGCTGGTGTATTTTCTATAAAAAGCTTTAATATTTGCTCCATTTCAAGCTGAAGCTGTACATGATGCTGGACTTGAACCACATTTCCAATAGTTGCCATAAGAGGCTGCAAGAAATTCTGTATTTCGCTATTATAGCCTCCTGCTCTATTCGCAAGCCCAATTAGAGCAATTAGCTTTCCATTTACTTTAATAGGAATCCCTATAAAGCTGTCTAAAAGTGATAAATTTGATGAGAGTTTATCAGAATTAGAATGGCTGGTATCATTGATAAGTAAGGTTTCTTTAGTGTGAACAACTTGCTCTAAAAGCTTTTCAACATACAAAAGTTTTTTATCTAAATCTTCGTCAGTTTTCTTAAAGTTCGCGCCTAAATTTCTCTGATCCCCTGCCGCCTTAAAGGAGATCGTCTTAACGTATGGCTTATTTTCTTCGTTTTCTAATACTTCTCCAATAAGTCCATATTCACTATTTGTCAACCTGGCAATTGTCTCTATTAAATGAATGGAGATTTCGTTGTAATTATCTTTTTGAAACTGTTCTGATTGGCAATAATTAATTGCAGATAACAAGTTATCAGTCAGTTCTAATTCTTTCTCAGTTTGCTTGAGTCTACTGACATCTGTGTGCGTACCGACCATCCGAATGGGGTGCCCATTTACATCTCTTATAACAACCTTGCCTTTTATCAAAAACCAAAACCACTGACCCGATTTATGTTTTTCCCGGCAGAGAATCTCGAATGTCTCAGTTTTTCCAGTTAAATGGTTTTCTAGACCAGCATTGAACTGTTCTATATCATCGGGATGTATCAAATTACTCCAGGATTTCATATCCCAAGATGAGAATTCTTCAGTTGAACACCCTAATGATCTGTATATATGGGAGGAACAGCAAAATCCGCCAGATTGCAGATCCCAATCCCAGAACCCTATATCAAAAGAAGAATTAGGTTCAGAACTATTTTCTTCATTCAAAGAAGTTATGTTCGATTGCGTAGCAAACGTTTTCATACATTACCTCATATACATTTCCCTTAAAGTGAAAAATTCTACTTAATTTATTAAATCAAAATAATTTTTGTAGTTTTTAAAAATGTTTAAGAATGTTTTTTTTCAAATCCCTAGCTATAATCAGCTCAGTTATCAACCTATGGTTGAGTGAATATCACATTTTTTTATGCATATCTAGTCATTTTTTAGTGAGATTTTTTAAAAACATTTAGCCCAATCAAAAACACTTCTGTTAATATCAAGCTTATGAAAAGTGCTTTATACCTGCTCTTAGATAATCTAAACCGCTGATTAAGGTCATCACAGCAGCCACCCAAAGCATACCTTCGCCTACCCATAAGAAAGGATTTCCAAAAGTAGGTGTATCGCCTAAAAGTAGAAGGCTAATCGCCAACATCTGAATTGCTGTTTTCCATTTAGCAAAAGCTGTCACAGGCATATTTACCTTTAATTCGCTTAAGAATTCTCTAAGGCCTGAAACCATAATCTCACGGCAAAGAATAATAATAGCTGGCATTAAAGTAAAATGACTAATCCGACCAAACCCTGCCAACATAAGAAGCGTAGAAGCAACAAGAAGCTTATCAGCAACTGGATCCAAAAACTGTCCAATTTTTGTAGTTTGCGACCAAATTCTAGCCACATAACCATCTAGAAAATCTGTAAAGCAAGCAACAATAAAAGCAAGAGCTGCCACCCATCTTCCAACGATACTCTGAGTATAAAACGCCCCCATCATAATTGGAATTAAACCAATACGTGCTAAAGTTAGAAGATTGGGAATTGTTGCTAACATGATTTAAGTAAAAAAAATTCTTATTCTCTTGAATGTAAAGCAATTCTCCGGGTTTGTTAACCTTAATTTGTCATTTAGGAAAATTGAAAACCATATTGTTACTGTTCATGAAAATATTGATAAATCTTTAAAGCAACTGATTTATTAACCCCCTCTACAAGCTGCAAATCAGTAAGACCTGCCTGTGCCACACCTTGGACCGAACCAAAATATTGCAATAATTTTTTCTTACGCAGAGAACCAATGCCCGGAATATTATCAAGTTGAGACTGTCCTATCTTTTTTTGCCTTTTATTACGATGCGTTCCAATTGCAAAACGATGTGCTTCATCTCTTAATCGCTGCAGAAAATGAAGAATAGGACTATTTTCTGGCAATGTAATAGGATCTTTTCCAGGCATAAAAAAGCGCTCTTTTCCTGCATTTCTCTCAGGCCCTTTTGCAATAGCGACAACGGGTAGATCCAATTCCATCTCTTGAAGACAGGTTAGGACTGTTGATAACTGCCCTTCTCCTCCATCAATTAACAAAAGATCAGGTAAGACCCATTCTTCTTTATGCGCAAAGCGACGTTTCATAACCTCACGCATCATACCATAATCATCACCCTTGCCTTCTAGTGTTTGGATTGCAAATTTCCGATAAGATTTTTTATCAAATCCTTGTTGATTTGCCACAACCATAACTCCATATGCATCTGTGCCCTGAATATGGCTATTGTCATAAATTTCTATTCTTGTTGGAACTTTGGATAGCTCAAAAAGCTCAGCAATTTGGTTAAAGATCTTCATAACCGAGGCAGACTCAGACTGCTTTCTTTCAAGACTGGCTTTGGCATTTGAAAAGGCATGATCAATAAGTTCTTTTTTTAATCCTAACTTAGGAACCTCCCATGCTGTCGTTTGCATATGTTTTTCTTTAAAAGCATCTTTAATTAACTGCAATTCTTCTGGCTCGTGATTCATCAGAACAACAGGTGCTGGAATCCTTTCTGCATAGAATTGTGTCAAAAAAGCAGACATACTGGCTTCGGGTGTTTCTTCTGAGGTATGGGCCAACATAAAGGATTCAGTTCCAAAATTACGGCCATATCTGAAAAAGAAAATCTGCACACATGTTTTGCCACTCAATTGAGCAAGGGCAACAACATCAGCATCCTTAATACCGCTTACATTAATTCTTTGGCGAGATTGGATTTTCGTTAATAGTTGGATTCTATCCCGGTAACTAGCGGCTTTTTCAAACTCTAAAGCTTCACTGGCCTCTGTCATTTTTTCAGCTAACTGTTCTTGCACCAATCCTGCTTTTCCTAACAAAAAATCTTCAGCTTGATTGACTGCTTCACCATATTCTGTATGAGATATTTTCCCAACACATGGGGCTGTGCATCTTTTAATATGATACTGTAGACAAGGCCGAGTTCTGGCTGCAAAATAATTATCATTACAATTACGGATTTGAAATAACTTTTGCAAAGTCAAAATAGTTTCATCAACCGCAATAATAGAAGCAAAAGGCCCATAATAGGATCCTTTAATAGCTTGAGGACCACGATGTTTGACGATACGGGAATAAGAATGATCTTTGGTCAAAAGGATATAGGGGAAAGATTTATCATCCTTGAGGAGCACGTTATAACGAGGCTGTAGTTTCTTTATTAAATTGCTTTCAAGCAGTAAAGCCTCTATTTCTGTGTGAGTAATAACCACTTCGACATTATGAAGTTCAGCAACCATCCGCTGTAAACGGTTTGGTAGTTTTTGAATATGACAATATGAAATCACTCTTTTCTTTAGATTTTTGGCTTTTCCAATATAAAGAACCTCTTGATTTTGGTTAAGCATCCGATAAATACCCGGGGAAGAAGGCAAGGTTTTTACAAAATTACGTAAAATTTCAGCGCCTTTTTCAAGGGGTTCGGATAAATTTGATAAAATTTCGTTATCTAACATTTAAAATTGAGCTCAATTTACAAAACATTCCTTACTAAAAGCACAAAATGATATCTTATCAAAAGAGATATTTTAGTTGATCTACCTTTATAAATTGTAGCATTAGCACAAAAAAACACCCCCTAAACAGATTATTAACAAATAGTTAATTTTTATCCACGGAATCTGTGGATAACCTTGTGGACATTTTGTGAGCTACTTTAAAAATGCCAAGCAAATCCTCATGTCTATAGCCTGTGCTCAAGCTTTAAGCTCAAAAAATAAGTATTTGTTTTTAAATGATTTTTAATATTAGCAAGAAAACGCAAAGACTTTAAAAAAATTTTAGAAAAACATTTCTCCTTTTTTTAGCACCTGTGCATAACTTTCTACTTACCGGATCAAATTTAATTCAAAATTTAAATGATTTTATCCCTAATTTACTCTCATAAATTTTCGGCAAGATAGTTTCAGTTAACATGTTTTTATGTTAACAATTAAGATATCAATTTAACAACAGAGAGCTTTACGTTTTGCAGACAGTAGAAAAACCAGCTTTGCTTCGCAAACCCGAATGGATACGCGTCAAAGCTCCCGTTTCTAAAGAATACAAAGAAACTGTAAAATTGATGCATTCTTTGAAGCTGAACACTGTATGCGAAGAAGCAGCTTGCCCAAATATTGGTGAGTGCTGGTCAAAAAAACATGCAACAGTCATGATCTTAGGTGACACCTGCACCAGGGCTTGTGCTTTTTGTAATATAAAAACAGGCAAACCAAATCTTTTAGATCCTCATGAGCCACAACGCGTCGCAGAAGCTGTCGCGCAAATGAATCTGTCTCACGTAGTTATAACATCGGTTGATCGAGATGATTTAGATGATGGTGGGTCTGAACACTTTGCAGAAGTTATTAAAGAAATTCGAAAAAGAGCACCTTTAACAACAATTGAAGTCTTAACGCCTGACTTCTTACGAAAAGAAGGCGCCATTGAAACTGTAGTCCACGCTAGACCTGATGTATACAATCACAACCTTGAAACAGTTCCACGCCTATATTCCACCGTTCGCCCAGGTGCGCGTTATTTTCACTCTTTACGTCTTTTGGATACGGTAAAGAAAATAAATCCTTCTATGTTTACAAAATCTGGAATTATGGTGGGTCTTGGGGAAAATAAGGCCGAAGTCTATCAAGTGATGGATGACCTAAGAGCAGCGAATGTAGACTTTATAACCATTGGCCAATATCTTCAGCCCACCCCAAAGCATCATCCCGTTATGTCATTTATTACACCCGCTGAATTCTCAGACTATGAAGCCATGGCACGAGGCAAAGGTTTTTTGATGGTATCAGCATCTCCTTTAACCCGTTCTTCCTATCATGCAGGGAGCGATTTTGAAAAATTAAAAACTGCCCGTGAAAAAAGCATAAACAAGGCTTTTTAAACAATGCCCAAACATTGTGAAAAGCGAAAGCTACCCTATCCAGTTGCTCTTTTGTATGGAATTGTTGAGGATGTAAAAAGCTATCCACAGTTTCTACCTTGGATCAAAGAAGCTGTTATTTCAAACAAACAAGTCCACCATTTTGATGCTAAATTAACCGTTGGGTACAATGCTTTTGTACAAACTTCGTACACATCAAGGGTACACCTTACCCCTTACAGCAAAATACACATTGAATATTTATCTGGCCCATTTCAACATCTTGATAATCAATGGACCTTTACCTCAATCAATGAGCAAGAAACCGAAATTGAGTTCTTAATTGACTTCTCTTTTAAAAACCAACTATTGCAGAATTTAATGGATAAATTTTTCAATGAAGCCTTTAAAAAAACTCTACAAGCTTTTGAAAAAAGAGCGATAGAACTCTATTCAGAGCTTTCAAAAGCTACAGGTTAAAACGGGCATAATCTTGTTTATCCAGATCATAGGGGTCATCACTGAACATAACTTCTCCTTTTCTTTCTACCCATACAGTTATATATGTAAAATAGACAGGAATGGGGTGTTTAAGAAGTATCGCAGAAGTGTCTCCAGTGCTAATTTTCTCTTCTAACTTTTCTGGATTGTCATATTTGGTCCCTTTTAAAGCCCAAGTTGCTAATTTCTGAGGGGCCTCTAACCTCACACAGCCTGATGAAAACGACCTTGCTATTCTATGAAATAGATTTTTTTGTGGTGTGCCATGTAAATAAATTGCCTCTTTATTATCCAAGTTAAACTTTATAGCACCCAAGGCATTATTTTCCCCAGGCATCTGACGGACTGTATATGGAAAATGATGAAGCGAAACATGCTTCCAATCCACAGATGAATCTGTAACGATCTCACCATCATGATCTGTTACAGTAAATCCAGATTTTGAAAGATACTCAGGATCCTTTAATACCTTACTGAGTTTATCTTTAATAAAGATAGTAACCGGCACTCCCCAAGCAGGATTAAGAACAACACTATTCATATTGCATGTAAAAATCGGAGTCTCTCGACTCTTCATGCCCACAATCACAGGTTGAGTTAGATCAATCTTCAGATCCTCCATAGCGTAAAGCTTATATGTTGGAACGTTTACCAAAACATATTTCCCTTGAAGAGATTTCTCTAATTCCTTCCAACGCTCGAGATTAAGCTTTATTTTCCTTATTCTCTCATCTGGAGTCATGTTTAAGGCAATACAAGTTTTCCTACCAATAACTCCATCAGGTTCTAGAAAATGCCTTCTTTGAAACTCTTTGACAGCTGCTTCTAATTTTTTACTAAAGAAAGAAGTGAATTTCAAATCGACTGCCTTTTTAGAGGCCGCAAAAAACCCTAACAAATGAAGTTGTTTCTTAGCTGTTACTAAAACAGGATCTTGATCCTTTATTCGAAAAGAATGATTAATACATGTCCATTGAGGAGCTTTTCCTGTTTTATCTGCTAAGGATTCATATTCTTTCAAGATAACTTCGAGTTTTTCTTTTTGCGCCAATACCACCCTCATATCCACAGCCGTTGGTTCTGGAACTTTATCTTTCTCTTCTTCTACCGAAATTACTGTTTGAGCTTCTAGAGAATTTTCTCCATCTTCGTCTTCATCATTCTGTTCCTTTGTAGATGCTGTTTGTACAGCTGTAGATGTGGATGTCGATTGAGATTGCGTATCCACGGCAGATGACGTTGATGATAGTTTTGGAATCGTAATGACTGAAGGTGGAGTTGGCTCAGCCACAACAACAGTTTCAGCAAAACTTTGCTCTTGGAAAACAAATCCCAAGAGTGAAAAAATGAACAGAATTTTTTTTCGCAACCATTTCATTATTTACATTGCTCGCTGCATCATAACTTTAGAAATCAAGATCCATAGGCCTTCAAGACCTTTATAAAATATTAAAACATCAATCACGTTAACAAATAGTGAAAACTAATTGATTTTTGAGAAATTTCTTAAAATTTCTGTTGGAATTTGTTTAATCACTTTTTTCATAACGGTTGGCAAAGCCACACCTGGAAGATGATCAAGATCAATCCAATCCCCTTTATACAATTTTGGGCTAATCCCAACTTTGACCGTGAGATATAAATGAAAGTGGGTAAACGTATGCTTAACTTGTTTAGCGACCTCGTGCCATTTTAAATCCTTCTCAAATTCAAATAAATCTTCTGAGTTTAAAGATTCACCTTCCCAAGGAGTTGTTGGGACCCCCATCATCCCACCCAAAAGACCTTTAGTAGGGCGTTTTTCCAAAAGGATTTTCCCATCGTGAAGGAGAATATAAGCAATACCATACCGCTTAGGTATCTGAGGTTTCACCCTCAACACAGGAAAAACTGCCATTCTCCCCTCATTATGCGCTCGGCATTCCACCCTTAAAGGGCATTCCGTGCATTTAGGGTTTAAAGGACGGCAAATCATCGCCCCTAAATCCATTAAGCCTTGCGCAAAATCTCCGGAACGCCCCCCTTCTGCCATTTTTGAAGTATACTCGTATACCTTTTGTTTCAATAAAGGAACTGGAGAGGGAATAGCAAATAAACGAGCAAATACGCGCATAATATTGCCATCGATGGGAACAATTAGATAACCAAAAGCGATAGATGCAATCGCTGCCGCTGTATAATCCCCTACCCCAGGTAATTTTCTAAGGTCTGTGGGCGTTGAAGGAAATAAAGAAAGCTCATTTAATATTTTTACAGCTTTGTGTAAATTGCGCGCTCTGCTGTAGTATCCAAGACCCTGCCATTCAACCAATATTTCATCTAAACTTGCGTTCGCTAAGGACGTTAAGGTTGGCCACTTTTTTATAAACCGTTCAAAGTAATCCTTAACCGTTGCAACAGTTGTTTGCTGCAACATAATTTCACTCAGATAAACGTAGTAAGGATTTGGGACCTCCCCCCTTTTTGCTCTCCACGGAAGACTTCGTTGATTATCGTCATACCATTTCAGAACATTCAAACGTATGTCTTTTAAAACTTTTGGAAAGAGATTGACAGACATGTGTTCTTTAACTCACATTGAAACAAGTATTCATTACTTCATTTATGAAAATAACTTGTTAAAGTTTATACCAGATCCCAAGAATAAAGGCTACAAAGGTGCAAAAGCGCTTCGAAATTGTATTACACCTATACTAGAGCCTATCTGCAAAAAACAAGGATTTGTTAACGCTAGCGTTATTCTGGATTGGTCTAAGATTGTAGGGGGTGACTTTGCAAACCTTTGCCAGGCAGTTAAGGTTGTGTTTCCTTTTGGAAAAACTGTGGAAGGATGTCTTCATGTTCAAGCAACGAGTTCCATGGCTTCTGTCATCACATATCAAGAACCCTTGATTTTACAAAAGGTTAACCAATATTATGGCTATCAAGCAATCACGAAGCTTCGTATTTTTCATAAATCAACTTTAGTTCAGAAAAAAAAAATTAAGAAAAACAACCAAGCCCTTGAAGCCTTGCCATTAGAAAACTTTAAAGAGATACCTTACGACCCCTTAAAGGAAGCTTTAGCTAATTTGGGGAAATATTTTAAAAAATGAGTAAACCATGTTAATTGTTCAAGACGTCACTTACCGTATCGGGGGACGCATTTTATTAGACAACATCCGCTTTCAATTACCCGATGGGCAACGCGCAGGCCTTGTTGGCAGAAATGGTTGCGGAAAATCGAGCCTATTTCGTCTTATTTTAAGTCAATCCCAAGTTGATAGTGGCTCAATTGAGATTTCGAAAGGGCAAAAAATTATTACCGTCGCGCAAGAAGTCCCTGGCGGAGATCAAACCCCTTTGGAATTTCTACTGGCATCCGACAAGGAGCGCTACGAACTTTTAGAAAAAGCAGAAACGTGTGAGAACCCCGATGAACTTGCAGATGTCTATGAACGGTTAATTCAGATTGATGCTTATACAGCCGAAGCCAGAGCAAGTACTGTTCTAAAAGGACTTGGGTTTTCAGATGAACAACAAAATACCGCGCTGTCTTCATTTTCAGGTGGCTATAGAATGAGGGTGGCATTAGCAGCTGCTCTGTTTCAAAAACCAGATCTATTAATGCTCGATGAACCAACAAACCACCTTGATTTAGAAGCAACCCTTTGGCTAAAAGAATTTTTGCGAAGCTATCCCAACAGCCTTTTGGTTATCAGTCACGACCGTGAACTGATGAATGAATGTGTTGATAATATTTTTCATTTACAGCAAGGAAAGGTGACGCGTTATTCCGGTAATTATGATTTTTACATAAAGACCTATTACGAACAAAAAGCTTTCGCTGAAGCCTATAACGCTAAAGTTACCGCTCAAAAAGAGCACATGATGAAGTTCGTAACTAGATTTGGTTCAAAAGCCTCAAAAGCAACGCAAGCCCAGAGCAAATTAAAAGCTATCGCCAAACTTGTCCCTATTAACCTTTCAATCGAAGACCCAACGGTTAAATTGGACTTTCCTGAAACTGAAAAACTTTCTCCGCCTCTTATTCACTATGAAAAAGTAAGCCTAGGGTATGATGACAAGGTGGTTTTGAAAAACCTAAGTGGCAATATTGCCCCTGAAGATCGCATAGCTTTATTGGGGGCAAACGGTAATGGGAAGTCAACGTTTGCCAAATTTCTTGCAAAACGGCTCAAACCACAAAATGGTATTTCTACGTTTCACCCAAAACTGCGCGTTGCCTATTTTCATCAGCATCAATTAGAAGATCTGCATGGAGATGAAACAGCATATCAGCACATGCAACAGGCAATTCCAGCGGCAAATGAAACACAAGTTAGAACTCAGCTAGGGCGATTTGGGTTTCAAAGGGATAAGGCCAATGTAAAGGTCAAAGACTTGTCTGGTGGTGAAAAAGCTCGCCTTGTCTTTGCTTTGATGACGGTTCATAAACCTCATATTATTATCTTGGACGAGCCGACGAACCATTTGGATATGGAAATGCGGGAATCATTGATGATGTCCATTAACAATTTTGAAGGGGCTGTGGTTTTAATTGCGCATGATTGGCACTTACTAAACCACACAGCGGATCGTTTGTGGCTAGTTGCGAACAATACCATAAAGCCTTACGAGGGATCTTTAGAAGATTACCGTGATGAGGTTTTAGGAAAAGCCGTAAAGAAAGAGAGTAAGCCGGTTAAGAAGGATAATAAGGCTAAAAAAGGTTAAATTTTAGGACTTTTTATAATCCTTAACCTCTAGTAAGCCCTTTATTATTTCATGGCCTTTTGTCAACTTATAAGCCCTATGTTCTTTATCCTTCGCAAGGGCCTCTAGTAAACTTAACTCAGACCGACCGAGTAAACCAGTTAACTCATGTAATGCCTTTTCATGAGCATTTATCACTCCAAAAGATAAGGGCTCTGAAGATCCAGCCTCTTCTCTGCATTGCTTCTCTCTTACCAAACCAATACAGGTATTACCGTAATTACGAAATTTTTCTAAAAACTCTACCATTGGTTGTTCTAATACTTCAGTTCTCCACAATGCAACATGATATAGTCCCCATGCGCGTTTTGCTTCGTCGCTGAAAGCAATAGATTGATCGTTAACGGATAAATTAGACAGGCCTAACCCACAAGAATGCCTTACAGTACTATTTTCTGCTGTTCGTGGTTTTCCTTCTACTTCTTCATCCATAGCAATTACTGCAGAGAATGAGCCAAAAATAGACGCGAGAACAAACAAAATCTGAAAGAAAGTCTTGGTCATAACTGAGCCTCTTTTGGGCTGTGTGAACCTACATTGGGAAATATACCAAAAAATGTATTAAGGAGAAGTTAACCCAATGTAGTTTTTCTATAATACCCTACGTTTTGTTAGGCAGATCCTTAGTAACCGTATTTTTCACGTCGTTTACGTTTTTCTTGGGCAATTTCCATTGCAACTTGCTGTTCCATAGATACACGTAAAAGACAGCTTAGAAAGGGAGTCTTTTTACCTCCCGCTTTTTCTCTCAAAATAGCTTCTTCTTGTGGAGTGATAATATTGTAGTTAACGAACTGCTCAGCAAAGTACGTACAATCCCCTATTTCTTTATTATTCAAAAGAACAGTCATAAAATTTTGTATATCCTTTAAGAAACTGTCTCCTTTGCCACGGCAATCTTTTAAACACCACGCTACTTGCCCCTGGTTATCATCCGTGATTTTCTTTGCCATTGATTGAGTACAATCTTTTTTGCAATTAACTGCTTTCGCATCATTCATAAAACCAGCAAAAAAAGACTGTTGCATAATGCGTAAAAGTAAGGAATTTGTTATAGTAAGTCCTAGGCAGCAATCCATATAACGATAAAG
>JAIEPD010000057.1 GCA_019749935.1 Alphaproteobacteria bacterium | reverse complement strand
TTTGCTAAAATTATAACTAAAACATCCCTCTACCCTTTGTAAATCCTCATTCTTAATCCCGAATCCGCGTTATTAGGCCAAAATTGAGTTCCATACTTCTGCGTGCCATTCGTATACAAAGCGATTCGATCATAAATACAAGCGTACTCATGACCAACTTCTTCGCCATTATCAAGAAGCTTTTTAATAGAGTCCCGCCCCCTTATCATTTGTTCTGGATGCTCGATGGCATGAATACAAATAAACCATGCAGACTCAAAAGCTTTCTTTCCATGAGCTGAAGGAATAGGCCAGTCGTACTTCAAAAGAAAATCTTCTAAAAGTTTTAAATTTTCCTCATGAACTGCCTTCATTTTTGGATGATAGCCAGGCTTCTCAAGCTCACCACTCTCAATTAACTCCGCCCTTACCTCTAGGTCATACTCTGCAGCCCTAATAAGCTTATGAAGGTCTTCTTGAGGAATATCGTTAATCATAATCTCGCTAATAATTCCCTTGTAATGCCAGCACGAATTAAACCTTCTCTCATGAATTCCATTTGGGACGGATACATCATTTCAGGATCACTTCCGCCATGTGAACTATCCACTAAAAAGCGAACATTGCCAATCCAAAACTCCGTCGTGCTCCCATTCTTAAGAGATCCATTATAAGAACCACCCCATTGTTGTATAATCGAATTTAAAGCTCCTATTGCATTCCGCCATTTTGGTGGATGTGAAGAAACCCCTAATATACCTTTTAAAATGTTTTTATGTTTTGGTTTTAATACTAAGGAAGGCAAAGGACTCTCTTCTCTGGTTGATGAGGAAAAAGTTTCTTTTGTTGCAGCTACAGCAGCAGCTTCTCGTGCAAGCTTCCTTGCCAATTTAGGATTATTAGTGGGCACGACTCTAGGGTATTCTTGTCTAAAATAATGAGGATTAAATTCAAAAGATTCATCGATATCTTCGTCCCCTTTATCGTCCACAGCCAAAACCTCTTTTGAGTCTGTTTCTTCCCTTACCAAAGTATGTTCGCATACTATTATTTCTGTAGCCGCAGCCGCCTCTTTTTCAGGTAACTCAGTGGCTTTTGTTGTACTTACAGACGCTCTCAAAGCAGCCGCCTCTTTCTTTTGTTGTTTTTTTGATTTCTTATCTGGTTCTGATTTCTTACCAGTAATAGACGCAGCTAAGGCGTCTAACAAATGAGGTTCTAAAAGATTAAAAATTTGCTTAAAATCACTAAAATCAAGCGCAATTTGATCTAGATCTTTTAGCACTGTGTCAGATGGTTTAGGCCCTTTTTTCTTTGATTTCATTGCCTTGACGCTACCTTCTGCAAGTACTCTTCTTGAAAAACGCTCATCCATTAATGTAGTAAAGTCATTAATTGTAACTTCTTTTGTACCTTTTGTTTGTAAAGAAATTATTTTGTCTAAAACCATTCCCCACTCTGCCAAACATGTTTGATTTAATCTCTGTGCATTGCTTAAAAAAGGTCCAATATCAGACTCTTTAGTTCTACCTACCATTCCAATAAGCATACCCATTAAATCATCTCCAGCACCAGGAATTGCAAGACTTGGAACCATATGAACGGCCCCTTCTCCTTGGTTACAAATGGAACGTTGAAACTCTATTGAAATCTCATCTGTTCTTGTTAAAAGCTCACCTCTAATTGTGTAAAAATGGATTCGGCTATCAACAATGGCTCTGGCTATTTGCAAGTCTTCATCAAAAGCACAACAAAGATTGGTCAATAAAAGTAATACAAAAATGAATGTTTTTAGAATCATCATAGTCTCCCTCTTTTGAAGGTATATATGAAGGCGTATAAAAATTTTCTCAATAAGAAGAAAATGTGGGTTTTAAACTAGTTTGATTTTAGGTATTCTGGCGAGAAGAATCGATGTTCCATTTTATGAGCACATTATTGATGCTAAGCTCAAATCCTTATCTAGTTGCTCAAAACATAAGCAAATCTTTTTCTCAAAATGGATCTGAAAAAGTATTGAACAATGTTTCATTTGAAATATCTCAAGGCAAAATCTTAGGCATTATAGGTAAAAGTGGCGCTGGAAAAAGCACCCTTTTACGGTGTTTAAATGGTCTTGAAAAACCAAATACTGGAAAAATCCTTTTCCAAGGTCAAAATTTAACTGAACTTTCTAATCAAAAATTACGTGAGATGCGCCAAAAAATCGGCGTGGTTTTTCAGTCTTTTAATCTCTTGGGTACCCGAACTGTTTTTGAAAA
The DNA here is from genome assembly GCA_019749935.1 of Alphaproteobacteria bacterium. Classification (GTDB taxonomy): domain Bacteria; phylum Pseudomonadota; class Alphaproteobacteria; order Paracaedibacterales; family CAIULA01; genus CAIULA01. Next base: position 21,807 of record JAIEPD010000057.1, on the reverse strand, counting down.
TGTCACGCTGCCTTTGGAACTTTTGAAATTATCAAACGAAGAACAACGGAAAAAGGTAGAAAATATTTTAAACTTAGTTGGACTATCCTCAAAGCTTAACGCTTACCCTAGCCAACTGAGTGGCGGTCAACGTCAGCGCGTTGCTATCGCTAGAGCGCTTGTTGTCGATGCGACTTTACTTTTGTGCGATGAATTTACATCAGCCCTTGACCCACATACAACGCTCGAGATTTTAAGGTTATTACAAGACCTTAATAGACGTTTGGGTATTACAATTATTTTTGTAACGCACGATATCAACGTTGTAAAAGAATTAGCTCAAGATGTGTGCGTTCTTGATCACGGTCAAATCGTTGAACACGGACCCGTTGAAACTGTCTTTACAAACCCTCAGCAACCCATTACCCAAACGCTTTTATCAGAACTTCTAAAAAATGACTTACCTGAATTCTTGCAGCACCAACTTCATCTAGAAGGCAAAGAAAATGATGATGTGGTGTTAAAACTCATTTTTGGCAGCCAAACCTCAACCAAGCCGTTGATTGCTGACCTTATTCAAGAATGGAAAATTCCTATTAATATTATCTCAGGAAACTTAGATCATATTGGTAAAGCAACCTTTGGTCACCTTGTGGTTTCACTGAAACATCAAACAGGCAGTACTGAAAAAATTATAAAATATTTGACCGATCATCAAGTTGGCGTTGAAAAAGCGGGGTATATCAGATGGCAATGAGTGATCTGCTTTTTAAAGCTTTTTATGAAACGCTTTTGATGGTTTTTGGGTCCACTGGGATTGGTATTGCTTTAGGATTGCCTCTTGGCGTTATTTTGTACAACACTTCCGAACATGGCCTTCAACCTTCTCAGAAAATTTATAGCCCTTTGAGTTTTTTGGTGAATGGAGCTAGGTCAATTCCCTACATTATATTGACGATCCTTTTGATTCCTTTTACAAGGCATCTGATTGGCACGTCAATTGGCACTGGATCAGCCATTGTCCCTCTCAGCATTGCAGCCGCCCTTTTGATTGCAAGATGCACGGAAGACGCCCTGCAATCTGTTCCCAAAGGCCTTAGTGAAGTTGGTATTTCTTTAGGGGCATCACCCTTTGAAATTATTCGAAAAATCCTTTTACCAGAAAGTATGGCCCCCCTTATTGCTGGAATCACAACAGTTATGATTAACCTTGTTGGCTATTCTGCTATGGCTGGAACAGTTGGCGGCGGCGGCCTTGGAGACCTGGCTATTCGCTATGGATACCAGCGCTACGACACCCTGTTAGTCGTTTTGATTGTGGCAATTCTTATTATCTTTGTTCAAGGAATTCAGATGGCTGGACAACGATGCGCGAATCGCTATAGGCGTTAACTGAAAAACTTATCCTTTAACAGTTTTTTAAAATTTAGTCGCTAAGATGGCCTTAATTGATAAAATTAAAAGGCTAAATGATGAATTTGCTAAAAGTTATTTTTCTTTTCATCTTGGTAAATTATTCTTTCTGTGCAATCGCCGCTGAACCTGCTCCGTTAAACGCAGCAGAACGTCATGCTGATCTTGCCGCAATGAGCTGGCACCACCATTTTTTGCAACAATTAAGACATATGGAAACAGTTGGAGAGGGACAATTCACTCCAATAGAAAGACGTGAAATACTTAAAAAATTTGCAAGAGGTCATCTTAATAATGATACTCCGATCCCAACTCCGAATGGTAGTGAAGTTAGAAACTTGTTTGATGAAGGTTATTTAGAAAATCAAATAATGGGTATAAATTTAATAAATTTTGCAGAATCAGGACTTATGCCCAAATTTCCTTTGGTAGGAGAAGGTCGTCCCCTAAGAGATCGCAGACTCAATGCTGGCCTAGTCCTTACCCTAATGGATATTGTACGGCAACAACCCTTAACAACCCCCTTATTTGAAGGACATGGTGGCCTAGAAAATAATGATCTATTAAAGGTCAAAGAATTATCAGGAACTTTTTGGCGTTGGGATGGAAATCCAGATCATATCGATGCTGCCCGAGAACTATTCTCAGGAATGATCAAACCAAATCAACCAGCTGGAGGAGCAACATTTGATGTCATAAGCTGTTTTCATGGAATTCGGCGTCAAGAATTAAATCAACTTTATTTTCTGCCTAAGGGCGCAGATCGTGAAAATCCAAGTAATTTTTTTCAAGTTCAAACTGTTCAAGTAGGGGGTATAGGGGCTTTCTTAGATCAAGGTGGAATTAATCCATTATATACCGAATGGAATACTAGTGAATGGAGAGATATCTTCACAAAAAGTGATTATACGATTATTCGAATCAGTAATCATTCTATAGTTATGCCAGATGCAGCAGCAGGTGCAGGAAGAACTCTGAGAGGTATTTTAAACGAAAGAGGTTTAATAGACGCAGCCCACAATCGTGTAAAGAATCTGAGAGGGGCTGGAATAGAGCCTTTTAACCCCACACGCGTTTTCGCATTTGGAAAGCCAGGCAGTGATTATGTACAAGCACCGGCTGAGTTAGATCCTGATGGTTTTTGTTTGGTATCAGATGTTGAGGAAGATAACGCAGTGACATTACCACAGAATAGTTTCCGTTTGGTCCATCCTCTCAGAAGGGTAGTAGCTGATACAGCCAATACTTATGATGCTGCAACGGAAAATATTGATCCTGCCCCGGAAAATGTCCCCATATTAAACAAAATAGCTACATCAATTCCTTTAACGCATGGAATGAGTGGTGGACCTGTATTAAGATGCGCAATAAGCGAAGAAGGTGCTGGCCATATTCACTGTCAATTTTTAGGGTCAGTTAGTTTCGGAGGAATCATAGAGCATAATGAAGAGTTATTTTTTAAAGGATCAATTGCATTTTCTGAGGAAGAATAGTATATAATTTGCAATGATTAAAAAATATTTAATTTAAATAAACTCAAGTGGAGAGATTTTATGAAGATAATACAGGCATGGAAGGTCGTTTTCCTACTTTTTTTTGTTAGTAGCTTGTGTCAGGCTTCATCAAAGCTAGAAAGAAGGGGTTCAGAGCTTTCAGAAGATCTTTCTAGGACACATATTGCACCATCACATCACTCAATTCTAGCTGATAGAGGCAGGTCACTAGCATTGGATACGGAAGAATCATCAGGTGAGATGACTTCAAGAACATCACATTATGATGTAGAAGAAGTTATTAATGCAATACAGAGATCTAAAATGTCTTTTTACATAAATGATCATTTGAGCGTAAGGGGTGACATATTTAAAGCAATTAAAGATAAGAACAACAAAGTAACCCAGCTTTTGAGAACAGCCCTAGAAAAATTTGAAAAACCTGACGGCGAATCTTGGAGTTGCTGGCCAATAATGAGCAAAGATAAGACTCGGATAATTATCCATATTTCTGACCCTCAATAAAAGATTAAACTAGCAAGATAAAAAGAAATAAAATTAGCTTTTTGTTAAAAAAACTCTAACACAATGTCCCAACTCAATCTCTTTAATGACACATCCATTGCCTACCCTCTAAAGGAAACCAGCAAAGGGATTGAGCTTTTCATAAAAGCTACGCCAAAAGCTGCCAAAAATAGATTTGGGGATATTATCGAGGACAGCCATAAAAGGTGCGCTTTAAAGGTTTATGTCACGGCGCCACCTGAAAACAATCAGGCAAATCAAGCCATTATTGAACTGATCGCAAAGCAATTTAAATTAGCAAAATCACAAATTTCGCTTGTAAGTGGTGGAACCGCCCGTGAGAAAACGCTGCTCATTGAAGGAGAAAGTATTGAAACGATAAAAGCTAATTTTCCAATATGAATCTAACTTCTGGTCCCTATCAGCCTTCTGGCAGCCTCTTGACCAGAAAGGACGGCCCCTTCCATATATCCTGCAAAATTCTCATTTGGACTTAGTATTCCCCTGCAAATACAAGACCAGGAAGAGGCTCAGCATTTGCCAATAATCCTTTAATTGCATGATAAGTAAAATCCTTTGAATAACATCCTCTTGAAAATTGATCCTGACCCCAATCTTGATGATCAATAACTCTTTCAATCGGCCTAACATCACTACTCAAGCGAGTTATCGTTTTTGTGTCAATACCACCTGGCCATGCGACATAGTTATCCTTTAAATTAATCTCATAAAACGATTTTGAAAGATCACCAATGTTAGAATCGTCCACCAAAACATCTCTCTGCAATTCACCATAGGGAACGCTACCCCCATCAACAGATCTAAATCCTTTTGATAATTCACCGAGATCTTCTGGAAACTCAATTGCCTTTAAAACAGATAAAAGAATGGCAATAATCACATGGTCTGCCATTACAATTCTTCCATTTTTAAACGAAAGCTCATACTGACCATCAACAACTGCAACTTTTTCTAAGATATGATTATATTGAATATCAATGTTTTCTTTTAAGGCATCTACAATCGCGCTACTACCCTCTTGAACTGTAAAACTCTCTCCTGCTCTACTCAATAAAGCAGGTGCCTCTTTGGCAATTGCAGACCATGTTGGTTCTATCATTTCAGCGGGAATATGCTCAATATCTAGACCTGTTTCATCAGCAAAAACCAATTTTATTATACCATAAGAAACAGAAGCCACAGGACCGTTTCCTATGGCTCTTTTAATAATGCTTCCAACGCTTTCACCCTCATTTTCTATAACAGGATATTCTTTATTAAATATAGCACTTATAAGTTCATGAACTTCTTTTTGAAAATCACTTCCTAAAAGATTTCCATCTTCCCCGATAATACGTAAATTAAAATCTCTTAAGGGCTGAAGCGCCACTCCTAATTCAGCACATAGCTTTCGCATAGATTTATGACCAGAGCCTATGAATGTAGCTCCCATCTCACTCCGTTTTCCATCAGCAAAAAGGCTTGTCAAAACACGCCCTCAGGCACGATTTCGCGCCTCAAAAATATCAGCGTGCCATCCAAAATCTCTTAAACTTTTTTGTGCACTAAGGCCTGTTAAGCAAGCGCCAATAATAACTGTTTTTTAGAAGTGAGCGCATCAATCCTTTCAAGAGAAGTAAGTTCATGGACCCTAACCTCAGATGCAATAGACTTATCTTCTAACAACAACCCAATAAATATTAAAAATAAATAAAGAAACCTCTTCATACCCAAAATACTATTCTGCACAACTGAAACATTCTAGTTTTTTGTCACAATCCTCATAATATGCATTAATTTGCATTTTTATGCAGAAAAGGATTGCCAAAGATTGCAAAACCTTCTACTATCTTAATTAATGGCAAATTTTAGTTAAAAAGTTCTTAAAAATGAAAATGATCCTCACGTCCGTTTTTTTATGCCTTGCCCTTTTTGGTTGCAAGGATAAAAAAGAAAATAATCTTATTGTTGCAACTTCTGCTGACTATCCCCCTCTTGAATTTTTCAAAGACGGAGAAATCATAGGCATGGAGATTGACCTAATACGCGCAGTTGCAAAAGAATTGAATTATTCAGTAACCATAAAAGATATGTCGTTTGATTCTATTATTGGGTCTTTGCAAACAGAAAGGGTTGATCTGGCTATCTCAGGCATATCAGCAACACCGGACCGTAAGGAGAAAGTTGATTTCGCAATTCCCCATCATAAGACTATTTCTGTAATGCTTGTTGCATCAAATTCCTCTATCCAAAAAACGACAGATCTTGCAGGAAAAAATGTTGGCGCACAAATGGGATCTACATATGAAAAAATGGTTAAAGACGAATGGCAACCAACCATTCACAATGTAGCGCTCCGTTCATTATCAAAGATTCCTGATCTCATTCAAGATTTTAAATCGGGCAGATTGGATGCGCTTGTTCTGGGTATTGCTGAGGCAGAGAATATCGTAAAAAACCATCCAAACTTTAAACTCATCCCGCTCCCTCAAACTGAGGCTGTTTATGCAATTGCATTGCCTAAAAATTCTCCTTTAACAGAACAAATCAATGCTGTTATTAGGAAATTTGAAACTGATGGCACCTTAAATAAATTACAAGACAAATGGACAGAAAAGGGGCAATAAGCTTTTATCATGCTGCACTTTACAGATATTATCCCTTCCATTCCTTTCATTTTAGCAGGCATTGGGGTGACTTTAAAATTCACTGTCCTTTCCCTTTTATGCGGGTTACCTCTTGGCGTGGGGCTTGCTTTATGCAAAATTTCACAATTTCTGACTTTAAAAAAAATAGCTGATGCCTACACATCTATTTTTAGAGGAACCCCTTTATTAGTTCAGTTAAGCCTTATCTTTTTTGCAACGCCTCAATTAACAGGTTACCCTATTTCTGCCTTTGAAGCTGGGGTTATTGCTTTTTCACTAAACTCAGCCGCATATAGTTCAGAAATTATCCGAGCTGGAATTGGAGCCATTGATAAAGGGCAATGGGATGCAGCCAAAGTTTTAGGAATTCCTTACAAGATAACTTTGCGAACAATCATTTTACCTCAGGCTTTACGAAATATATTGCCAGCTTTAGTTAATGAAATGGTCAACTTATTAAAAGAATCTGCCTTAGTTTCTATCATTGGCGAGACAGATCTTTTAAGGCGCGCACAGGTTGTTGCGTCAGAGAAATTTCTTTATTTTGAACCGCTTCTTGTTGCAGCACTTCTTTATTTCTTAATGGTCATGATTATTAGTTTTTTTGCTAAAAAACTAGAAAAGAAGCTTAGCTATGCTTAATGTTAATAATCTTGTCAAAAAAGCATTCAATGGCGAAATCCTTAAAAACCTGAGCTTTATTGCAAAGCGTGGTGAGATTACTGCCATTATTGGACCATCTGGTAGCGGAAAAACAACATTGCTCAGATGCCTTGCACAATTAACGCCCATTTCTTCTGGCAATGTCCAATTCAGTGGTCAGGACTTAAAGGAATTATCACACGGGGAAATTGGACTTGTTTTTCAAAACTTCCATCTTTTCCCGCATTTAACAATCCTTGATAATCTAATTCTAGCTCCGGTTTCTCAAGGAATACCGAGAGAAGAAGTCGTTCAAAAAGCACATCATCTTTTAAAGCAATTTTCATTAAATGGGAAAGAAAAGCGCTTTCCAGGTGAAATCTCTGGCGGGCAAAAGCAACGCATTGCAATAGCAAGAGCTTTAATGTTAGATCCCCCTCTTCTATTATTTGATGAACCAACTTCTGCCTTAGACCCTGAAATGGTAAAAGAAGTAGGGGAGATTATCAGTAGCTTGCAAGATTCAAAAAGAGTGATTATCCTTGTAACGCATGAAGTTCGTTTAGCACAGCAGATTGCAAACCGGGTCTTATTTTTAGATCATGGAGTTTTATTAGATAATGTTGAATCTAAAGAGTTTTTCTCAACTGATTCTACAAAATTATCAAAACGTGCACAGAAATTTTTGTCAAACATTAGCTAAGGAAAGATTCATGAGAAAAATTGTTTTTGCTATGAGTGCAATCTTATTGGCAGCAACCTGCCTTGAGGCCAGTGAGAATTCTAAAGTTGTAGCCTTAGAAGAAAATGTTAGAAATCTGGAATTACAACTTCATAAAGCAGTAGAAGAATTAAACGCACAACTTGCAGCCGAAGCTGATCGAGAAACTCATCAAGCTGCCAATAATGCTGTTTCAGAACCCATCACACCTCCGCAAGCTCAAGTGCAGATTCAAGCCGCAGAAAGTGTGAATAAACGTCTAGATGCAATTGAATGCAGGCTTTTAGTACTTGAGAAGGGAAAGCAAGATCTGCAAGGTGCCCGAACTCCTGAGGAAGCCAAAGCAACAAAAGATGCCAATGAAAAAGCCCCAATATTGCCAAACACCCAAGGAATTGCTCAATATAATCTTGCTTTTGGGCTTTTATCAAATAATGAATTAGAAAAAGCAAAAGATGCCTTTGAGCAGTTAATCAAAGACTATCCGACTGATTCTTACGCTTCAAAAGCACAATTTCATTTAGGTGATATTTACAGAAAACTTAAAGACCCCACCAAAGCAGAAGCAGCATACCAAACCGCACTCGCTCATAAATTAGAAGAGCCTGTGATGGTTGAGTGTAGACTTGGTTTAGCTGAATCTTTGATAGATTTGAATAAATTAAAACAGGCTTGTGAGCAAGTTACTATTTTGCGAAAAGAACAGCTAGATGAAAAACAAAAAGGGCGTTTACAGGAAATTTCCCAAAAAGCATCCTGCCAAAAAGAACCTGTGCCGAAATAATCTTCTCTTAACCTTAAAGAGTCATTTATGAAAAAAAATTATATTTTTATCCTTATTGCAGTCGTTGCTGTTTTTTCAGCTGTTTACTTCAAAAGCAAACCATCAAGTTCAATACCCAGTCTTAAGGTAGGCGTGACCTCAGGCCCGCACGCTATGATTATTGAACATGTCCGTGAGAAAGCTAAGGAAAATGGACTTAGTATTAATATTGTTGAGTTTGATGATTTTATATTGCCTAACGCTGCTCTTGAGCAAGGCGATATTCAAATTAACTGCTACCAACATAAACCTTTTCTTGACGAGCAAATTGCAAGCCGTAAATACAAGATTCAAAGCATAGCTAAAAGTGTCTTAATGCCTATGGGAGTTTATTCAAATAAAATTAAGTCTCTTGATCAAATACATGACAAAGCTAAAATTGGCATTCCCAATGATCCAACGAACTCAGGCAGAGCCCTTCTTCTTTTGGCAAAATCCGGGTTGATTGAGCTTAAAAACAAAGAGCATCCTACACTCCTTGATATTACCAAGAATACTAAAGAATTAAAAATTATCGAATTAGACGCCCCTCTTCTTCCCCGCTCCCTGGATGATTTGGATGCGGCTGTGATCAATACAGACTGGGTCTTTTTAGCTAAAATAGATGTCAAATCAGCTATCTACAAAGAGACTGCAGACTCTCCATACACAAATCTTATTGTTATAAAACAAGGAGATGAGAATTTGCCAGAAATTAAGAAGTTTGTAGAGCTATATCAATCTGAAGATACAAAAAAGTTTATAGAATCTATGTTTAAAGGAGCTATTTTAACGGGCTGGTAAACATTAAGAGCCTGTATTCACATGATTTTACGATACGGGTTCTAAAAAACCATTAACGCTTGAAAATAAGTTTCATAACTAAAATAGATCCAGCCAACAGCAACGTTACAATGTTGGCTAAAAACACTGAAATAGAATCAATTAAATAACTATACGCAATCCATAAGATGACGCCCCCGCAAAACAAAAAATACATACCAAGGGAAATATCTTTTGTGGAGTGCGTTTTAAAAACACGAATAACTTGGGGAACAAACGAAAGAGTTGTGAGACTTCCTGCAAGTAATCCAATAATTTCTGGGTTCATTTGTTACAATATATTTATTGTTGCGATGAGGCATTATACAGCAATTGTGGCTTCTTTGTTAGAAAACTTAAGGACCCAATAAAAATTAAAACACGTTTTTTTGATTGGCAGTCGTACTCAAATTTTCCCATGAATAAAGAGAAAATTTGAGATCGTTCAACCCTATTTAGAAAAATATTATTTTTTTCATGTACATAGGCAATTGAAAGCAAATTTCATTTCTATTTATTAATTACAATGCTATTTTAGAGAACTTTAGAATCTTAGGAAAGATTGGCATTATGAACTGGGCTTTGGGTTTCTTCACAAAATACCCTTATCTTCCTTTTTTCATCCTTAATCTTTTTTTATGTTTATTTTTAATTTGGACAGACCATAAAAATGAACAAGGAAAAAAAAGAATCTACGTTTTTTTTCTTCCCTACATGGGGCTATCTCTTCTTATTGCTGTAGGTTTATCATATTTCATGCCTTCACCCTCTCAAGATAATTCAAAACAGCCCTCATCAAATAACTCATCGCCAAACGAAAAAAGAGCGTCTGTTGAGAATGTCACCTTACCTGATTTTTCCCACTCTCCCTTTCAAACAGATTATCAACCAGAAATGGAAGTGTTTACCCCTCCCCTTAAAAAGGAAAGCGAAGACGGATTAGAGGGAAAAAGGTTATTCTCACTAGCTGAAAAATTAAGAATCGCAGATAAGATAGAAGAGGCTTTTGAGCTTTACACACAAGCCCGCATACTTTTTAAAAATTCAGATGAGTCGATATCCGAGGCTTATTCTGCATTGAGACTGGCGTCTATTCGAACTCTTATGAACCATACAGCTGAAGCTAAAGAACTCCTTCTTACGTGCCTGGAAAGTTTTAAAAAAGAAGAAGATAAGTTTGGATTAGCCTTTGTTTATAGAGAACTTGCAAAAATCAATTACCATACAGGTCAGTATGACCGTGCAACTGCTGACTATAATCAAGCTTTAAATCTTTTTAAAGCGCTTAAAAACGCTAAAGGTGAGGCTCAAGTTCTACGTGATATGGGCGATAAAGAGAGAATAATTGGTAACTTTGATAAAGCTTCTGAATTTTATACAGAAGCTCTTTCTATTTTTGGGAAAATTGGTTATCGAAGAGGAGAGGCCTTCTCGCTTCGAGGTGTAGCCCATATTGAATGTGCAAAAGAAAATCACCAAGAAGCAAAAAAACTTTATGGAAGAAGCTTAACGTTTTTCAAGCAAATTGGTGATCGCAGAGGTGAGGCTAAAATTTTAAGAGGGCTTGGAGACGTAGAGGTCAAAATTGGACACTATGATCAGGCACGCGTTGTTTATGAACAAAGTCTTACTCTTTTTAAAGAAATCAAAGAACCAAGAGGCGTTATAAAATCCTTAATTGGTCTGGGAACGTTAGAATTTAAACTTGGTAATAATCACAAAGCAATTCATTTATTTGAAGAAGCTCTTAATATGAGCAGACAAATTAATGCACCCTGGGAAGAAGCTTATGCTCTTTATTGGTGTGGAATCCTGCATAAATACCTTGCAGATTATGATAAAGCTAAAAAAGCATTCGACAAAGCGATCGAAATCTATCAGACCATTAAATCTCCTTTTGGTGAGCACAAAATCTGGACAGAAATTGGATCCTTAAAAAGAAAGTTGGGAGACTTTCAAGGAGCTCTCGCCGCTTATCAACAAGCCATTACGATTTCCAGATTAATTAATCATGAAAAGGGTGAAGCAGACGCTTATATCGGCCTTGGTACACTCGAACATTATACAAATTACTATGATGAAGCTGAGAGAAATTTTAATCTTGCCCTTAATATTGCGAAGAAAATAAAAAGCAAACGTGTGATTTCTTGCGCTTATTTAGGTCTTGCGAATGTTAAAAGAATGGTTGGAAGTCTTGAAGAATCCAGAACGTTCTATATGAGAGCCTTAGAAGGCTTTACAGAAATTAATGACGGATTGGGTAAAGCTAAAACTTTGTACGGTCTAGCTTTACTGGAAAGCCATCTCAGCTCTTATGACGAAAGTCGAGATTTCTTAGATCAGGCTTATGTTATTTTTAAAAAACTGGGTGATCGTGAATTTCAAAGTAAAGTATTATCAGAAAAAGGACATATTGAGTTAATTAGAGGAAACCCAGACACTCCTCGTGGTTTTTTTGAAGAAGGTGCCATTTTAGCAAAAGAAATTGGTGATCGCTGGGCTGAAGCTTATGCATTATGGGGTCTTGGTGCCATAAACTTTAAAGAAGGTGATATTGATCAAGCTACATATTACTTTGAAGAATCTGCAAGACTTTGTGAAATAATAAATGAAAAAACAAGCCTTGGACTTTCACTTCAAGCTCTTGCAGGTATCAGCAGCATAGCTGGTGACTATAACAAAGCTCAGACGACCTTTGAAAAAGCTCTTGTTTTATGCAGAGAATCTAACTTTCCTAACGGAGAAGCAAGAGTATTGCTTGGACTTGCAGATTTAAATGTCTCGCTTGGAAACTTTCATAACGCTCGAACGCAGTATAATGAAGCTCTTATTCTTTTCAAAAAGGTTGGATATCTTAGAGGTGAAACAAGGGCGTTATATGGACTTGGAGAGCTGGAGCTGAAATTAAGTAAGTATGAAAAATCCAGAAGCGTGTTAGAAGAATGTTTTCTGATTGCAAAACAAATAGGTGATCCACAAGCAGAAGGTAAAGCCTTACTTGGAATGTGCAAACTAGATGCAACTTTGGGAAATTGGGGTCAAGCCCTCAACTCTTGTGAACAATCTCTCTCTCTTTTTAAAAAGAATAAATATCTAAGAGGCGAAGCCGAAGTCATTAGAACTTTAGGAAAAATGGAAAATTCTTCCAATAATCTTAGAGAAGCCAGAGGCGCTTTTGAGCAATCTCATGACATATCTCGTCACATTAAAGACAGACAGCAAGAGGCTGAATCCTTACTATATTTAGCCGTTGTAGATATTGCACTTAATAAGTATGACAATGCAAAATTATATCTCGATAGCTCTCTTTCTATTTATAAAGGATTAAATAATCGTTATGGAGAAGCTCTGGTTTTAGAAGGATTTGGATATCTTGAATTCATGCTTAGTCACTATAAACAAGCTAAAATTTTCTACCAACAAGCTCTTACTGTCTTTCAAGAGATGTCAACGCCCTATCCTAAAATCAGGATTTTAAGATTCATGGGAAATATAGAAAAGAAACTTGGAAATTATGATCTAGCTGAACAATATTATAATCAAGCCCTTATATTAGCTCAGGAAACAGGCAACCAACTCGAAGAAGCGCAAACTCATCTTTCTTTTGGTAAAATTAAGATGAAAACAAGACAAAATGAACATGCACAAACTCATTTAAATCGAGCATTAAATCTATCCAATATATTATGGGATACCTTAATGCAAGCGACCGCCTGGAGAGAAATTGCAAACCTTGCCAGAAATTTAAATCATTTTGATCAAGCAACTATTGCCTATCAGCGGGCTCTGACGCTTTTGAAATTTAAAGAAAACAGCACATTTGAGGCAAAAATTTTAAGTGAAGTTGCCAAATTAGAAACTTTAAAAGGACACTATCAAAAAGCCTATGTACTTTATAATCAAGCAGAAACCATATTTAAAAATTCAGGTGAAGATTTTAATCTTGCCTGCATAATGACTGGCATTGGAGAGCTTGAGTTTGCAAAAAATGATTATCAAAAAGCTTCTGATTCCTACAAAAAAGCCATAATCATTTATAGCAATAATTACGATCAGATAGGAAAAGCTGAGGCTCTTTTGGAACTAGCAAAAATTGAGAAAAAATTGGGCACTCCAAAGGCTCAACAAGAATACACTCAAGAAGCTATTCAAATCTTAAAAGACCAAGATGCAACCAGATTGTTAAAAAATGTAACTTCTTGAATCTTATCTGAACGGCGCCTGATTTACGTCTTTTTCTATCTTAGTAAACTTACAAATATTATTTACAGAAACACGATTAAGCTCATACAGCGTTGTTTCTTTTTCCTTGTCTCTAAACGGCAAAGTAACAATAATATTTTTACCAATAGTTCCTTTTGGCTCTAGATGGAAAGTGCCCTGATGTAATTTTATAAATTTCTCAATTACAGGAAAATCTAATCGAGTCACATCATCAAATGCTCTGGAGCCCTCATTCTCGAAGCGCTCACTTATTCTACGAATGTCCTTTTCATCAAAAGCAAATCCGTTGTCTTCTAAAGTAACCACCAAGTAAGGTTGATCATTCTCCACCTTAAGAACAGTAGAAACCTTTATCACACCACCTTTTGGGCTATATTCAAAGCTAAGCGAGATTAAACCTAGGACTATTTGCTTAAATCGAAGCTCATCCGCCAAGAGTGGTGGCAAATTTGAGCACAAACTTGATTTGATCCTTACGTTTCTAATAAAAGCAGCCTGTAGTTGAATCGAAATGCATTCATAAATCAGTGAATTAACATTCAGATACGTCAAATTGAGGCTATCCCTTTTGGAGCTATCCAGACTAATTGCCGATTTATAGATGTTTTCCACAAGCTCAAGCTGTCTTGCAGGGGGCAATGTAACATCAATTTCTTTGCGTGCACATTTGTACAAAATATCTGAGAAGACAATAATTTGCTGCAGGGATTCTTCTTTTTCGTTTTTCATTTGCCTTATTAAGTTAGCCTTTGTTCTTTCGGAAGTCCTAGCCACCGAAAGCATATTGCGCCTGAAAAAATATATAAGGATAGAACACAATAAACCTAAAGCTAACAGCTCAATAACTCGAGGTAGAATGAGCAACTGAAATTCTTTATAAAGGACCCTTTGATCAAACCCCGTTAAAATATAAAAAGGATAATTTCTAGTTTTTTTATAATAAGAATATTGAATATTCTTATACCCTATCTGATTCCCAAAAGCCCCCTCTTGGCCAGAGAAAATAGAAATATCCTCAAGAAGATCTTTATAATATGAGCTATCAGGATCTATAGCATTACCTGGAGATTGTAGAACGATTCGCAGATTCTCATCGAGAATAATATAACTAATTTGGGTATTTCGAAGAGTTGTTTGTATTTTACTATTAATCTCAGCAAGACCAAATCCTACACTCAAGCCCCCCAAATATCCGCCCTTATCATCTGTAATACCCATAACACCCGGAATTTCACGAAGGCCACTTGTAAGACTTAGTGTTGTCCTTGATAAGTGAAGTTTCCAAGGGTCTTTCATGTATTGTTTTGATTGTTGCGAAGAAGACATATCAACAGGCTTTGGGCAAATCCCTGAATGCCAATCGAAAATGAGTTTGTTATCTGGCCCTATCCAGCCAAGGTTCATCCAATTGAGAGGGTTTGTTGATTTAAAGCTCTCATCTTTGTCTTTGCCAATAATATTAGCAATACTCTGGATATCTTTCTCTCCAAGGCCAGAGATTTGCTTACCAATATGAAACATTAACTGATTTGTTTGCCCAAAAATCTCATAAAGAGTTTCTTCTATTTGGTTTGCCTCACTACGAAGATCTTGTTTGGAAGTGTTGTAATGGGAGAAATAAAGAATAACAATCGAGATGAGACCAGCTACGCCTACAAATGAAAACGTAATAAAAAAACAAGATACTGGATTACTAAAGAGCGAAACTCTTTTCATTCGAAATGTCCTTTTATAAGAGTATACTCTTGCTTAAAAACCAGAGAACAAACTGATCACTAAGGAAGTTGTTCTTTCGTTTTCTCTATAAGCCATTTTGAAAAATACTTATCCGGGATCTTCATACTATTTCCTTGAGAATAGGTATAAATTTCCTCAACAATTTCGAGTATTTTTTCCCGAGAGAAAATCACCCTTTCTTGCTCTAAAAGAATATTAACCTCTTGAAAACATTGTAAATAAAGATTTTGGTCCCAGTCTATAGTTTCTTTCTCCTCATTTGGCAAAGAAGAGTAAGGGATTTTTGTTTGTTGTGTTAAAGGTTGGGCAATATCTTCATCTATAAGATCCGTGATTTTGCATCCCAAAGCACGAGCAATGGCTTTAATAATCGTGACGCTTGGATTTTTAGAACGCCCATAAAGAATGTTTTGTACAGCGCTTGGCTTTAAACCAGCTTTTTTTTCAAGCGCATGCGTTGAAAGGCCCTTTTCATGAATGCGCTCTTTAATTTTTTTGCTTAATGATTGCATTTTGAGTTTTTGCCTAGGTTTAGATAATTAATAATCATGCTTCGTGCATGTTACTACAACAGAAAATTTTGTTCAAGTACAAAGATACCCCCTCTTATACAACTATTCTTTTCATAGTTCTTCTTAAAGACTCATGAAAACTACCCCCGTAAAAATTACCTATGCACGTTTACAAAATTATCATTGATAATGTTGAAAGATTGGGGTATCTAATTAAAAAATATACGTACATATACATAATTTGAGGAGATCTAAGAATGTTACAAAATCAGATTTTCAAGTTTACAATCCCTTATAACCTTATGATCCTTCTTAATCTAGGGATGATTTACGCAGAAAAAGATAATTCTAAAGACCTGATTGTTACCGAAATCCCTTATAAATTTTGTAGTAAGCCTGTATCACAACATCCTGACAAAACAAACCATCCATTAACAAAAGATATCCCCGCTTTTGGCAACATACCGTATGAGCACATAGATATAAAAACGAATTAACTGCACCTATTGGATTTTAATTTATCGCAATAAAGGAGAAAAAAAATGTACGCAAGGCACACAAATTTCCCAGAACATAATATAAATGCTGATTTTATGATTGGAAGAGCCATTCAAAAGATTAGAGAATTAAAAAAGGTAAGCCCATCTGATCTGTCGACTTCATTGGACTGGAGCCATCATGCGCTCAGAGCATATGAAGAGGGATATTTTCCTATTAGCGCAACAGCTCTTTATATGCTCTGCAATGCACTAGAGATTCACATTGATGATTTTTATAAAGTTGCTTTTGGGCAAACTCATTAAATCAACAATCAATCGCAAGAAGATTGAACGCTCCACTTAATCTTCTTGCTTCTTTAAATTGAACACTCTAAAAGCTGCTGTGCTGCAGCTCTAGCCTCGTTTGTAACGATAGAACCCGAAAGCATACGTGCAATCTCTTCTAAACGCTCATTATGTTTAAGAGTCTCTACAAAAGTTACCATTTTATGTTCCTCTTCCCTTTTACGCACATGAAAATGTTGCTGCGCATAGGCTGCAACTTGAGGAGAATGCGTAATTGCTAATACCTGGACATTCCTTCCAAGAAGCGAGAGTCGCTGACCGATTGCTGCAGCCACAGCCCCTCCAACTCCCGTATCTATTTCATCAAAAATAATTGTTGATATATAACCGTGGTGAGAAAGAACCACTTTTAAAGCCAACATTAAACGAGCCATCTCACCACCGGAAGCTGCTTTGGCCAAAGGAGCTAGATCTTGCCCTTTGTTCGCTGCTATTAAGAACTCAATGTGATCACCCCCCCTTGGGCCAGGCTGGTTATCTTTTTTCACATCAATTCTAAACGTTGCGTGATCCAGTTTTAAACCTGGCAGTTCTGCCATCACTCTCTCACTCAAAGCTTTTGCAGCCTCTAAACGAATCTCATGAGTTTTCTCAGCTAAACTAATGTATTCATTCAAGCATTTTGTGACGGCAGTTTCGTATGAATGCAAACGCCCCTCACCTTCATTTAATGTTTCGATGGCAAGCTGCGCCTCTTGATGGGATGTATAAAGCTCTATAGGCTGCAGACCATATTTACGAGCAACCGCCCTTAAAGCATAAAGACGCTCTTCAATTGCATTTAGTTTCAATGAACTTTCTTGATTTAGATCATAAAGCCCTCTCAGCAACTCATAAGCTTCTTGTAGCTCTATGCTTGCCCTATCCAAGGCTTCAGCCGCATCTTTTAGCTCTTTTAACCCAATTATATTAACGCGCTCTAAATTTTTTTGAACTGAATATAAAGCTGTTTGAAAATCTGTAGGTGTTCTAAGTGCCGTCAAAGCTTCTTGCACAGCATCTGAAATCTTTCCATAGTGTGCAATATCTTGGCGTTCCTGTAACAATGATTCTTCCTCCCCGTCTTTGGGAGAAAGGCTTTCTAAGTCCTTTATAATCTGTTGATAATAGGCTTGTTTCTTTATGGCTTCTTCTTGTAGAGTACGTTGATGAACTAATTCCTCCTCTGCAATCTTTAAAGACTTATAAGCGGCAGCTAATAAAATCAGTAAACCTTCCATTTCCGGATTATGACTAATTGCAAAACTATCCAAGATTTTATGATGCAAGTTCACATTCATCAAATGATCAAACTGACCATGTATTTCAAGGATTAACTGACCAATTTCCCTTAAAAGCCCAATACTGACGGGATGATCATTTAAAAGAGCGCGACTCTTATTATTATGATGCAAAATACGTCTTAAAATTAAAGGAGCATCTTTACCATCAAATCCCTGCTCTTCTAGCAAAACTAACAAAGGATGAGAACTGGACAAATTGCTTAAATCAAACTCGGCTGTAACAACAGCTTGCTCCGCTCCAAGGCGGATAAGAGATGTATCTCCCCTCATCCCCAAAGCCAAGCTCAACGAATCTAAAAGAATTGATTTTCCCGCACCTGTTTCCCCCGTTAAGGCACTAAACCCTGACTGAAATTCGAGATCCAGTGCTTCGATAAGGACGACATCACGGATAGATATGCCCATTAACATGTCAAATTTCCCCTATTGCAGGGCTTCTGGCACCATACTTTTCATTAAACTGTACGCATCAGCATACCAATCTGAATTGGGATAATTATGCCCTAAAACAGCGGCAACTTCTTGAGCTTCTTTTCTTAATCCCAAAGCAAGATAACATTCAATCATCCGGTGTAAAGCCTCAGGCACATGGGATGTCGTTTGATATTTGCTAACGACCTCTTTAAAACGATTAATTGCAGGTAAGTATGCTATTTGTTTTTGATAATAACGACCAATCTCCATTTCCTTACCAGCTAGGTGATCTAGAATAAGATCCACTTTAAACTTAGCATCTTTCGCATAGGGACTGGATGGGAAACGATTTACAACTTCATTAAAGGCTTTTAAAGCTAACTCGCAAGGTTTTTGATCTCGTTCAATGATTGGAATCTGTTCATAATGACAAAGACCAAGCATATAAAACGCATAGGCTACCTCTGGATGACCAGGGTGTAATTGAATAAAGACATTAAAGTTTTCAATAGCTTCGTCATATTTTTTTGCTTCATAATAACAATAAGCAGACATCAATTGTGCTTTTAATGCCCAATTCGAATAGGGATGTTGACGCTCTACCTCAGCAAAAGCCTTTGCTGCCTTCTCATACTTACTAGCTTCGAAGCGATCCATTGCCGTATTATAAAGCTCTTCTACTGTACGATCAGAGTATGCATCTTCTTTGTCAGCGCATGCACTGAGGAGCATGGCAACAACCAAAAACTTAAAAAGATGATATCGACGCTGCTGATTTAACAACTGCAACACAACAAAAACTCATTAATTATTTTTTTCATAATTTATCTTTAGCATACCCAAGCTTATTGTAGCCAGCAAAGAAAATCAAAAAAGAGACTTCAGCTAGTCTTAAAAATTAATTTTTGACGTTCGACTCACAATGTTTTTAATTTACTTTCGTTAATGAGATTGCCTTGAATTAACAATAATTTAAATGCGAAGAGATTTTAAAAAATCATCTTGTTAATCTGAAAATTACCCCTATATATAAAAACACTTCTATACATAAAAACCATAACATTGTTTGATGATGATTAGGATATGGACTTAAAACACCGTATACTCAACAGAATTATTTCCATAATCGTCCTGTTTTCTTATTGTGGAATGATCATTCGCCCTTGCGTCGCAATGTGGCAATTGGAAAATGATCCTTGTCACCAAATCTCTTTTTCTAGAGAATACGTATCCTTTTTACCACAAGAAAAACTTAGCTCTTTTCGAAGCTTAGAGGACGACTCAGATGAATTTACTCAAACTCTCTTAACATCGAAAGATCTCAGTTCACTACACACACCTGATCCCATCGTAGAACCGTTATTTGATCAATCGATCTTTACGTCTCCTAAAACTAAAACGACTTATTCGACCTGGTCTTCGGCAAGCGTCATTCGTTATTTGTTATGTTACTTATTTTTCTCAAGTTTTTTGGAAAAAGGATGGGCAACCAATACTGCCAGTAAGATCAATTTTGAAAGCTTAGCGAGTAGCCCCACTATCCTCGCTGAAATAAATTCACACAATGATACAGTTAATGCTGTCAAAGATGTCATCGATTTGAACATAGGTCAAGCATCTAAGCTCTCGATGGGATTCCATGATCTTTTCGATTCTAAAGAAGACCCTGCATATCTTTTTTACAAGAGCAGTGATTTAGAAAGCTTAGAGAATGGCGGCTCTCTCTCAACAGATGAACATTTAGACGATGCTCCAGCCCCTGCCATGCGTGATGCAGGTGACGTAAGTGAAGACACAATACCTGCTCCTTCGATTGTAGCAGGAAGCCTTCCCTCCAATCTCGATACAGGCATCGCCGATCCTATTCCTACAGAGAGTGATTCGGAAGATAGGCCTTTAGATAATGATCCAATCAACACCGCGGATATCAACCACAGCGTCAACAAAGCAAATAATATGCAGTATGGTGCTGAATCACCTCAATCCTTCTCCCCTGCTCCAACTCTATTACCGATTTTATATCCGACAAGCATTCCGATGACCTATTCTTCAGAATCACCTAAAGAAAATTCCATACGTATTTCAAGCAGTCAGTCAGAATTTAAACCGACTTCACAGTTTAATAGGCAATCTTTTCAACAGCCAACCAATATGCTGAGCAAGCTGTCCTCTTTTAAGGCAGTTTTTCAATCTTCTAGGCAATTCTTTCAGCAACCGATTCGTATCCTGGGTCGACAATCAATCCCCAAAGAAAGCAGTCAGACGAGCAGACAATTCCTTCGGCAACGTGAGAGTATATCCAATGAAGTAGAAAGTACCAAACTCACTAATGTGCCGAATAAAGCATCGAGTGTTCCATCAACGAGAGCATCCAGTAGAATATCAAAAAGAATACCAAGGATTCAAACCGCACCAGGCGCCCAACAATTGAGCACATCAAGTGCTCAATCTATCAGTCAACAACCAATACAAGCAACTCAGCCCAAAAATCAACTCACCTTGAAATCTCCAGTGAAACCTCATACTTCTGGCAATTCGTCTGTTGGTAGATTTTGGCCCAGACAGAATGGCGCAGCTGGTCAGGCATTCGGTCAAAAAAATATACGGGTAACTGGTACAAATAGTGTCAGTTTGGGAAGTTTAGGAAGCAGCGGCATTATTATCACAGGGGGGAATACAGGCGATTTTGCAGGCTATTGCGTTAAAAATGCGGGCGATGTGAACGGAGATGGGATAAATGATCTTTTGATTGTAGCTCCAGGTTATTCTTCTAATACAGGCGCTGTTTATCTCATTTATGGTGGAAGTGGTTTAGGAAATACCAACTTAGGAAGTTTAGGGAGCAAAGGTATTATACTGACGAATGCCGCTTCTGGCACTCTAATGTACGCTAGTAGTGCCGGAGATATGAACAGTGATGGAAAAGCCGATCTCTTGATTGGAGCTCCAGGATACTTCTATAAAGGTATAGTTTATCTTATGCATGGAGGGAATAGCTTAGGAAACACCAATTTAGAGGGCACTAGTGGTATTACACGCATCACTGGGGCAAATTCATACGATCTAACAGGCCAGTCTATCTGTAATATAGGTGATGTGAGCGGAGATGGAACACCTGATTTCTTGATTGGAATTCCAGGTTATTCTTCTAATACAGGAAGAGTTGATCTCATTTACGGAAAAAGTAATTTAGGAAATATCGATTTATCTCAGTCTTTAGGAAGTAGCGGCACTGTGTTCTCTGGTCTGAGCGCAGGTGATCAAGCAGGCTTCTCGGTCAGCGGTGTGGGAGATGTGAACGGAGATGGAACACCTGATTTTGCGTATGGGGCTCCAGGTTATTCCTCTAATACGGGAAGAGTTTCTCTCATTTATGGTGGAGGTAGTAGTGGCATTACTATTACAGGCGCGAATCCTGGTGATAAAGCAGGCTATTTCGTCAGCGGTGTGGGAGATGTGAACGGAGATGGAATACCTGATTTCTTGATTGGAGCACCAGATTATTCTTCTAATAAAGGCGCTGCTTATCTGATTTATGGAAAAAGCGGCGGTTTAACAAATGTCGATTTAGGAAATTTAGGGAATAGCGGCATTATTTTTATTGGAGAAAATATAGGCGATCTATTAGGCAGTGCTGGCAGCAGTGCTGGTGATGTGAACCGAGACGGAATAAACGATTTCGTAATTGGAGCGCCAGGTTATTCTTCTTCTACAGGCAAAGCTTATCTTGTTTTTGGGGGAAAAAAT
>JAIEPD010000083.1 GCA_019749935.1 Alphaproteobacteria bacterium | reverse complement strand
TAAAGCCTGACGGATCGATAGGTGAGCATGTTCAACCGATCCACGGAATAGTAATCGATCATTGAGGCATAATAACCAATGTTCTGTTCAGAGATGTCTAATTTTGGCAATACGTCCTTTGCAACCCAAAATAGATCTTCGCTCTTTTGTTTTTTATGAACCTCTTTCATCACTTCTTTATAATTCAAGCCCTTAGCATCCCTTTTCAGAACCGTAATGCCGTAAATCTTTTCACTATCGCTCTGGAGAAGAGCTTTTAAGTCCTGATCCTTCTCTAGGACAAGGTTCTGTTCAACGATTAAATCCAGGCGCTCAGTTTCAGCTGTTAAGGTCGTGCTGATAGTATCTTGAAAAATCCGATAACTTGGGATAACAACGCGTTCTTTGTGCAAGAAATCAACCAAACTATCAAAAATAAAGCCGGGATCAGCACAAAGTTTTACAAACT
Source organism: Alphaproteobacteria bacterium (assembly GCA_019749935.1). Taxonomy (GTDB): domain Bacteria; phylum Pseudomonadota; class Alphaproteobacteria; order Paracaedibacterales; family CAIULA01; genus CAIULA01. Next base: position 23,358 of record JAIEPD010000083.1, on the reverse strand, counting down.
CCAAAGCTTTTTTCTTTAAGGTTTCAAGAATCTCTCGATTGACCAATTTGTATGCAAAAAGTTTCAATATACGGGCCGTATTCCCTCGTCTTATTTTTTCGCTGACATCTTTTTCAGGAGACTTATATCCCGGAAAAAATTGGTTCATGATATAGAGAACATCTTCTTGGCATTCCAAAAATGAACACTCAAAAATCATAAACTTCGCTTTGAAATACCCCAGTTGCAAAATAAAATTCACGCGGGAGTCTAAAGATCGTAAAGTCTCCATTTCTTTATTTTCATCGTCGTCAAGAGAGAAGTAAACCCCGCGCTCTTCCTCAGAAAATATTGGCAAACCATAAAACTCATCCCGTTCCAACTTTGAAAGAAAGGAAAGCCTTTTCCTCTGATCACTCATGATGCTAACGCTGTCCTTCCTATGCTAAAATTATGAATCTGAGGAAATGACCCGTTGCACAACACTGACTCCAACTTTTAAAGCGGCTGCAATCTTTCTCATCCCCATCCCTTGATCTCTATACTGCCTGATTTGATCTTCAACCTCTTGGCTTGTCCTGGGACGACCCAATGTCTTACCTTGCCCGAGGGCTCGTTGGTGCCCGGCAGAAACTCTTTCTGCAATGATGGCGCGTTCAAAATCAGCAAAAATGCCACATACTGAAAATAAAGCCTGACCGGAAGGTAAAGTTGTATCGAGGTCTTGTTTATGAAAATAAAGATCGATGTTTTGTTTTTGAACGGCCTGCAGAAAAGAAACAAACTCTTGTAAAGATCGTCCAATCCTATCGGTTGACCAAACCATGATAAGGTCAAAAGCATTCTGCTCGGAGGCTTCACAAAGATCTCTAAACCCAATCCCACTATCGGGATTCTTCTCATAAAAAATAGTCTGATCGACATAGATTTTGACGACAGACCCGTTTTTAGACTCCGCTATCTTTGTTAAGTCTACGACTTGATCGGCAATGGAACATCCATCAAGGGATTCACGCGCATAAAGAGCAACACGCTTTTGCATTGACTGCATACTCTGTTATTTTGAAAGTGCCTCAATGTACTAAAAAATAACCTATTATCGTACATTGAAAAAACAAGATTTTTTCGCTGTTCAAGTCAAAAACTGATGAGCAGGGCACTTTCCGTACACTCTATAGCAAAATAGCTATAAATCACTGAAAAATTCTCTCTTAGAGAGCAATACAACTCTCATTTCCCTCCACAAGTGAGCTAGGTCACTTTTTGGGAATTCCTGGATAGAACCCCGTGCGACACGAAAGTCGCCAATAAGAGCTGTGAAGGCACCGAATAGAAAGGAGGAAACGGTGGACATCACCACCCATGCTACTGGGTGAACCTATATCGCTGAATAAAGAGCGCGATAGACAATGTAGCGAAGCAATAGAGCTGGATCTAAGGCGTAAGCCAAAGATCTTCCTGATAGCCACAATCGGGATAGCGCTAGGTAACGGATACGTCGAAGACATCTAAATCTGCGGCAAAAGACCGTCATATCCGTGAGAGGAAATGGCTGATTCACCTCTCTTGGAAGTCAGTAAGGAGCTGGGGCGTTACCTCCTTCGTAGCTAAAATGACTTCCCGGTCTCTAGCAGGCGGCTAAGTCCGTAATGCTCTTATGGCGGAACGTGGTAAGCCTATAGAATTTCTTCTTTTGCAAGAAAGAAGGACAGCTGATCGTGAGTGAAGCCTATGATTCTGTAGGTAGCGGATGTTCGAGAAAGCAAATGCTCATCTGTAATGGGTGAGATACAGATTGAAACATCATCTGGCCCGAAAGGGAGCCCACTTCGAACTGGTGTCAAATGGTAAGAAAGTTTGAAAAAGCGTATTAACGAGGAAATGCAAATGGCAGCAATTCAATTGACTGGTGCAGCTTCAACAGAGCCGGAAGATCTCTGGACCGCCCTCAAGTGGTCCAAAATCCAAAAGCATGTCTTACGTTTTCAAATGCGTATTGCCAAGGCAGAGAGGGAAGGAAAACGAGGCAGGGTGAAAGCTCTACAACGTCTCCTAACCAGCTCTTTTTCTGCTAAATGTATGGCAGTGAAAAGAGTTACAAGTAACCCAGGTAGTAAAACATCTGGTATTGACGGCAAGGTCTGGCGAACCAATCGTCAGAAAATGCAAGGAGTCTGTAGTCTTAAGCGTCATGGTTACAAACCACAACCCCTAAGGCGGATTTATATTCCCAAGAAATCAGGGAGTAGCAAAGACCAAAGGCCAATTTCGATCCCCACTATTCAAGACAAGGTGCAACAAATGCTATATCTCATGGCACTTGAACCCCTTGTTGAGGAACGGGCTGATCCAAATGCCTACGGTTTTAGGCTGAAGCGCTCAGCTCATGATGCACGAGAACAGTGTTTTAATGCATTAGGCAAGGCATACTCAGCTACCTGGATTTTAGAAGGCGATATAAAATCTTGTTTTTGCAAAATTTCTCATGACTACCTCTTGAGAGAAATTCCCATGGATAAGGTTATCCTTCGGAAGTTTCTTAAAAGTGGAATCATGGAAAAAGGTCAGTTCTACCCAACAACAGCCGGTGTTGGGCAGGGTGGGTCTATTTCGGCCGCTCTGGCGGTCATGGCTTTATCTGGATTAGAAAAACTTTTGCACAGCCCTATCAAAAATCAACGGCACAGAGAAAAGATCAATACGATCTCCTACGCTGATGATTTTGTGGTGACAGCTGCAAGCAAAGAAATCTTGACCGATAAAGTCGTGCCCATCTTAACAGATGCGCTGGCAAAAGTTGGGCTAGAACTATCCCCAACAAAAACAAAGATTACCCATATTAATGATGGATTTGATTTTCTAGGTTTTAACGTACGAAAGTACAAAAACGGAAAACTTTTAATCAAACCTGCAAAGGCAAATATTAAACGGTTTCTAAGAGACCTCAGAGATATTATTAAGAAGGGAGTGGCATGGCCAACGGAGCAATTAATTCACGCATTAAATAGTCGTTTAATGGGATGGACCAATTACTACCGAACATCTGTGTCATCCAAAACATTTTCGAAGATTGACAACGTAATCTTCCAAGTCCTCATGCGAATGCTGTGTAAACGGCATGCGCGGAAAGGAAAGAAGTGGATTGTAAGACGTTATTTTACAACCTACAAAGGGGATCATTGGCGGTTTCACTGCATGACAAAAGATAAAGAAGGCAAGAAAAAGCCCCTTTATCTGAAGAATGCAAGTAATACCAAAATTCGCCGACATATAAAAATCGTGAGTGCGGCAACGCCTTTCAACCCACTGTATAAAGATTACTTTAAACAGCGAGAACAAAAGCGTATCCGTCGCGAGGCCACCAATAACTTTACTCATTCTGCCGGGTTGAAAATTATTCAGCCTTATTGATGCTTGAGCGCAATGCCGGGAAAGCTGGCACGTTGCGTTCTTAGGAGAGTGGAGCTCAGTAATGGGCTCTGCTTATCCGACACATAGCCACAGCTAAATAAAATTGCTTCAGCGGATTGAATCACGCGCTTTTCAATGCTTTTTAAAGAGCCCAAAGTTTCTCCTTTCTTTTGGAACTGTATAAAGTGAGATAAGCAGTCCCAAGATAAAAAGAAAGGCAAAAATAAGAGAGAGTGTAATACTGCAAATAAGAAATTGACACAGCGTATATTTCATAAGCCACTCTTTTTTCCATCTTATAATCGTTGTTAACCTTAATCCTCGTCTCAAAGTTTCTGATTTGAGAGCAAGGAAACTTTTTCAAGACTATTCTTACAAGGCTTATCTATCCAGTTTTATACTCTTAATTTTTCAATAAAAGACTAACCTTGACCAGCTGAAATTCCCTCAAAATTTCGTGAGGATAAAGCCAGAGTTCAATTTTTTTGTTAGATTGAAAAAGAGGCGTTTAGAAAATTGAACCTGCAAAAAACTCAAAATTTGTTTTTATATTTCATCGCTTTGATGGTAGGATTAACCTGGTTTATGGAGTCTATTTGGTGTTTTTTATCATACGAGGTGTTGTTGGGATTTTTGAGAGTATTGATGAATAGTGAGCCACACTTTTATCTTTTCATCGGCTTGTTGCAGAGGGTGTAAATGTCTCTTCCCACCTCCATTATTCCCACAGAAGAACAACAGGTTATTATAACAGCAGCGGCTTCTCGCCAGAACCTTCTCATTGCAGCGTTAGCAGGAACCGGAAAAACCAGTACGCTCAAGATGATTGCTGAAACGTATCCCGATCGGCGGGGATTATATCTATCCTATAACAAAGCTCTTCAACTGGAAGCCAAAGCTAAGTTTCCCGGCCATATTGATTGTAAAACCGTCCATGGCTTAGCCTATAGTCAGATAGGTTGTCTTTATGGTCAACAACTGCAAAGAAAACTCGATAACAGAATGATTGTTGAAGCCTTTGAAATTCATGACTTTCGAAAAGGTCGTTATTTTGCAAGTGCTTCTTTGATTGCTTCAGCTGCATTTGATATGGTCAAAAATTTTTGTTATTCCACAAAAGAACAAATAGAGCCTATCCATTATTCTAGGCGGTTGGTGGACATTTTGATTGGAAAGTACAAAAATCTTTCCTTTGATTTATCTTGCCTTTCTCACCCTCAAACCTTTCTTGAGCATTTTATCTCTTTATCCTATCAGTATGCCCAGCGGCTTTGGCTAGCTATGGCTGATAAGGACAATGAAACAATCCCGGCAACCCATGATATTTACTTAAAGCTATACCAATTATCCAAACCTTCTATCCAAGGCTATGACTATATCATGTTGGATGAAGCCCAAGACGCCAATCCTTCTATTTTGAACATTCTGTCTCATCAACACATTCAAAGAATTTATGTGGGGGACAAAAATCAGCAGATTTATGAATTTAGGGGCACAATCAATGCGATGAGTCAAATCGAGGGGGATTTATATTACCTTACCCAATCGTTTCGTTTTGGTCCGGCTATTGCAACCTTAGCCAATAAAGTGCTTAAAAGTTTAGGAGAGACTCAGCTCCTAAAAGGGTCACCGGAAATTAACAGCACAATAGGTCCTGTGAACAAAAAGCAGCCTTATGCACTTCTCGCTCGAACAAATGCCGGTTTGTTTGAAGAAATACTGAAACTGGAAACCCTTGGTAAAAAGGTCCATTTTATAGGAGATATTGATAAGGTTATCCGTTCCTTTGAATCCGCTTATTATTTGAAAATGGAAAATTTAAACAAAGTTTATGATTTGAATTTACAAAAGTATTCCAGCTGGGAGAAATTCTTATACGAGGCCGATCTCTCTCATGATCATGAGTATAAAGCCATGATTACTTTTGTTGAAACTTATAAAAAGAGATGCCTTTCCATCCTCCGGCGCATCGAATTAGCCTGTCAGTACACAGAAACAGAAGCGGATGTTATCACAGCAACGGTTCATAAAGCCAAAGGGAGGGAATGGCCGCAAGTGAGGTTGCACAACGATTTTAAAGATATGGACACCGCTGAAGAAAAACATATCCTTTATGTCGCTCTTACAAGAGCCAGTCATGTTCTGGATTGCCCTCTGGATTATCAGAACAGCATCTTTTCATAAAAGCTCTTGAAAAAGTTAAGGTGTTTTTTAAATTCCCAAGGCTTGGCGATAAACTTCTAAGAGTTCTTGTTGCTCTTTAAGGTCTTCTTTTTTCATGCGACGGAGTTTAAGCAATTGCCTCATCACGCTAACATCAAACCCTTCTGATTTAGCTTCTGCAAACACATCTCGTAGCGTTGCCATTAGTTCAGCTTTATCCTGTTCTAAGGTTTCGATTTTTTCAATAAAGGATCGAAGCTGACCCGCTGAGATGCTGCTAAAGTTTTCTTGTGTCATTACTTTTGCCTCTTAATATGTTGATAAGACATTTCGTGCTTGAATCTTGTATATTTTTGCACTTATAGAGTTTGTATCTAGTTCTTTTTTCGCCATAACAAAAAAGTATTTCGAGAAACGCCAATAGCCTCATATATTTCCTTAAAAGAATGATTTTTTTCCAGGAGCTCACGTATTATTTTCTCTTGTTCCAGTCCTATAACTTTTTTTGCACCCGGGGTTTTTCCTGCTGCAATCGCTTTCTTTCGAGATTGTTTTCCCATGTCTTTTCTTACAATCACTTCGTTATCCCAAAGCATTTCTAAAAACTTGAGAAATGTAACATCTGTTGCGTCAATAGTGTTGATGATTGAAAAAATATTAATTTTTTGAAAATGTAGTTTTTTTAAAAATTTGTACAATTGTCCAAATGTCAAACCTAATACAGCGAGATGGTAAACAAAGATTGTATCTCCAGGTTTTACAGGAATGTTATCGAGTGATGTATGGATATGGTCTTTACCGACTCCATGAGACAATAAAGACTCAACTTGTTCAATCACCGAAGCAATTTGAATTTCTTTCAAATAGCCGTATTTCATGCATTTCCCTCCTTTCAATTTTCCTAACACAAATATATCCCATAACAAACCAAAAGCGTTATCTGCATTGCAAAAAAATCTGTTTTTCTCCTTCAAATCAAAGCGTTAATGCACTAATTATATGACAATAAAGTTCATTAATAATTCAAAGACAAAAAATGATAAATTTTAAAATCAATCCAAACCCAAGAGGGGGATGGTTGGTCATTGAGCGTGGCAAGACCATAGAGAGTCTTCAAATCTTTTTTAATGATGAAGAGTTCTTAACGGTTGCTGGTTCTGAAAATACTGCCAACGCTATTGATCTATTTGAAAGGACAGCTCGAAGAAAAAACAGAGTGGCGGTTATTTTTGACTATCACGAGTTTGTTAAATGGGATTTAAGACACTGGGATAATAACCCGGAAATATTGATGAAAGCCGAAGAGCTAGGTTGGGTCACCCGGATTTAAAGTTGCCGAGGTCCTTGTTTTATTATGATTTTAAACAGAATCTACCTTCGTTAAAGATATAGCGACTTGTTCTTGTTTGTGTGGGGGGCAGAACACACTAGAAAACAGAAAAGAAAATAACATCGATTGATTCGAAATGCCACATACGTGGCATACTTTTAAGGCTCCGAATAAGTTGCCTTGTTTCCTGTATTGATGGTATTTGTGCATTCAGAAATGTTTTGCATTATGACAGAATAGTCCTCATAAAAAGAGAGAAACCATATGGAAATTGTTACAGTTGATGCTAAAAAGTGTGTTCGGTGGAGATTAGCCGATCGTTCTCCTTTCGAATTTGGAGATATTCATGCTTTGGCTCAAGATATCCTTGAAAATGGTCAAATAGAACCTGTTCTTCTTAGAAAATCTCCCCATAACGAAGATCAATTTGAGATTATTGCCGGAAGTAGAAGATGGAGAGCTTGCCTTGAAGCGGATATACCTCTGAAAGGTATTTTACAAGATCTGTCTGATGCCGAGGCCGCTATTGCTCAGATCAAAGAAAATCAGCATTTGGGCTTATGTGATTACTCTAAGGGCATTACTTACGCAAAGGTTCTCAAAGAGCAAACAATGACTCATGCCCAATTAGCAGAAGTGGTTGGATGCTCAAGAGCTAAGTTCGAGAACTTTCTTTCTTTTGAGAAAGTGCCTACAACAATTTGGAAGGCTGTCGATAATCTTTCAAGGGTTTCTTCTAGAACAGCGGCGGCAATTTATGCACTCTCAAAAAATGGGCCTGATTATGAAGAAGCTTTGATTCTTCTTGCTGATGAAATCAGAAAAGGAACGGGGTGCAATACACTCGAAAAAATGGTTCTCGCTTTGGTTACTAATAATTCTCAGAAGGATGATTTAAAATCAAAGATTACTCTTCCTGATGGGACGCTTATTGCAACTTGGACGAAGAACGGACTTCAATTTTCTAAAAAAATATCTTTTGACCAAAATGAAATCAGTAACCTTTTGATTCAATATTTTCAAAAAATGAGATCTACATCTTAATTGCCATTGTTGCTTTTTCTAATTGATAAAAAAGAGAACAGTACTTATCAGGAATTTCTCTTATGTTATTTTGGTTAATAATTCAATTCATTATGTATCTTCAACTTAGCAAAAGTACATAAGATTAACTATTAATGGAGGGGATTTTCAGACGAAAACAATATTGCCACTGAAAAAAGTATGAGTGGCAAGAGTTGTAATTTTAAGATCAGAACATGTTAACGATAAATGTCATCATCGTCATCAAAAGGAGCGTTATAATCATCGTGATAAAAAATAACTCTGAGAAGTTCATTGGGCCATCTCTAGTTTCATATTCATTTTTGCCTTTGCGTATACACTCTGTTTTTTAGTTATCTCATCGTTGATCTGGTAAATCATTAACTCTGATGGATTATTTGATGACGACTTTCAGGTAACTTTAGCATTATGGTTATTTTTGTTGTAATATAGAACAAACAAATTTTTGTAAATATAGGGTTTGATGTCTGTTAGTCACCAAAAGAAATCTGATGCTCAAAAAGCTCTTTGGAAGAATCCAGCCTATCGTGAAAAAATGATTGCTCATCACAAAGTTAAGCAAGATAAAGAAGACTGTCCTCTTTCCCGCGAAGAGGAAGGAGAGTTTAAGAGCAAACCAGAGTCATCGAAGTTACAAGACTTCAGCAAGAGCCGTGGAGAGTCTGATTTTCTGAAAGGATATCCGGTATTTCAATGAAAATAGGGGAGACACTCATAAAAACCTATACGGCACAAGAGCTTTATGAGCGGTATCCAAATGCTGAGTTTTTGGCGCCATTTAATTTGTCGGATTTTCATTATGAAACAGCTGATCAAACTCATCGCAAAAAAAGCAAACAGAAATTCCAAGAGGCCGTGGGTGAAAAACAACTTTACAAAGAGTCTAAAGAAACTTCTTTTCTTGTAAAAAAATCAATCGCTCTCCAAAAGGGATACTCTGATGAAGAAGGAATAGAAACTTTCAAGAAATCACAAAAAAATAGGATAGAAGTTGAAAAATCTGCTCTTAGTAGGGAAGAAAAAAAGGAGAGAGACAACGCAAAGAGGAGATCTTGGAGGGCTGCGAACCATAAGAAACTTCTTGAGAAAAATAAAACGCCACAAAACGTTAGCAAACAAAAGACACCTTTACAAAAAGCAGAAAAAACGAAGACTTACAATGAAGCTCATAGAGAAGAAAGACGCGAAAAAAGCCGTGCTTATCATGCGGCTAACAGAGAGAAAATTAATGCACGCAAGAGAACTCAGCGCGCTGCAAAGAAGACAACAGCGTTAACTTCTTCATCTCCAAAAATGCCATAATTAATTAAGACTTTTACAAGACTTCATTAATTTAGTTATTTTGTATTGACTAAATTTGGTCATTTGATGTTGACTAGATTTAGTCATTTATATATAATGGCATTATGAATAGGTTTTTAGAACACAACCAACAGCATTGGCTCTCTCCTCAGCAATTTGCTGAACAGGATCCACATTTGAACGCTTTGAAAAAGCAAAAATATATTCATGAACCTTTTTTGATACATCAACTACCTACCGACATTCCAGGTGTTTATACATTAGTTGGTGGACGTCAGATTGGTAAAACGACACTTGTCAAACAGTGGATGCACTCCTTGCTTCAAACAGGGATTGATTCTAAATCTATATTTTTTCTAACAGGTGAGATCGTCGGTGATCATTTAAGTTTGATTCAAATTATTAAACAGTATCTTGATCAACCTTCTCTAGCTCCCTTGCGGTATCTCATTATTGATGAGGTTACTTATATAAAAAATTGGGATCAGGGTATTAAATATTTGGCTGATATGGGAGCATTTGAAGATGTAATCGTTATTCTAACAGGATCTGACTCAACAATAATTAAAGAAGCTCGGATGCGTTTCCCCGGTAGACGAGGGGTTGCAGAACAAGTTGATTTTCATCTTTACCCCTTATCTTTTTACGAATTTATTCAGTTAAAATTTAAAGAAGCACCTTCTACCATAGTATTATTTGAAGAGTTTGAAAATTTTTTACAGCACGGGGGATTTTTAACAGCCATCAATGACTATGCAGCTAATCAGAAAATTATAGCAGCAACTTATAGAACTTATTCAGATTGGATTCGAGGAGATGTTCTAAAACGAGGTAAAAATGAAACTTTTTTAAAAGAAATCTTAATTGCTATTATTAAGACATACGGTACTCAGGTTACTTGGAATGCTCTGGCTGATCATACATCCATTAGCCATCATGATACGATTCGTGAGTATATAGAACTTTTAGAGTCTATGGATGTTTTGTTTATTCAGCATGCTTTGATAGAGGACAAACTATTAGCGGCTCCTAAAAAAGCTAAAAAAATTATTTTTAAAGATCCTTTTATCTACCATGCCGTTCAGTCCTGGGTTATTCCATTAAGAACAGAAAACCCAGAGATAATTCCGTTATTAGTTGAAACTTGCGCGATTAGTCACTACCAACGTTTTTACCCTTGTTTTTATATTAAAGCTGAAGGGGAGGTTGATTTGGCCTATGTAAATCAAGGTAAATTTTTTCCAATTGAGGTTAAATGGACAAGTCAACTTCGACCCAAAGATTTAAAACAAATAAGCAAATATAAAAATGCCTTGATACTTTCAAAACATAAAGAATCTTCTATGATTAATAATATCCCTACGCAACCTCTGCCTGTGCATTTGTATCATTCGTACATAAGAGAGGAGTTGGAAATAATAAGAGAAAAATTAGAGCAAATGACTCAGCCTAATTTACTAAGTTTTCAACAAATTAAAATTATTGAAAGAATATTAAAAACAAAAAGAATCTCTTTTCCTGAAAAATGGGTTACATCTCGCTATCCCTCTGTAAATATAAATGGTTATGCCTATGCATTAGGTTTAGGAAATTCGGAAATTTACAGAGAAAGAGCGTATGATGACGCTTTTCATAAATCTAATCGTTACTTTTCTTCTCCGGAGTTTATTAGCTACCTTTTCACAAAAAAAGTATTTAAAGAATTGCTTACCCCTTCCATTGGCTGTTTGGTATTTTACTTTGATGAGAATGATAATCCAAGGCATGCCGGTCTAATAAAACAACTTGATCCTGAGTTAATAGTGGAATCCAAATGGGGAACTTTTAATGCAATTTTTGAGCACAAAGTATGGTACGTTCCTAAGATTTACGGGACAAAAATAAAATACTATGCTCAGTTAGAACTGGAGGCTGCTGAAAACCATTTCTTGGAATACTGCAAAGTACTAGAAAAGAAACATCATTAATGTGATAGGAAGGTTGTCCCTGTGCCTATCCGTTATCTAGTGCAACGGCTTTAAAACAGATTAGAAAATTTAATGGTGAATAGAACAATGAACCTACAGAATTACAAGACCGAAGGATTTAGTGTATATGAGTCACTAGCTAGGACTGTATGTAGTATTTTAGAGACGGCCATAAAGTCATATGAACCCTATAAGTTTCACCTGCAACAAGTACAAAGTAGAGCAAAATGTCCCAAAAAATTAGAGGATAAGGTAAATAAGATCCGCGAGAAAAAAAAAATTTCTTTAGATGAACAACACATTGAAAATGCAGTAAAAGATTTAGCTGGGTGTAGAATAATTTTTTACTATAATAACGACGTTAATAATTTTCTTAATTCAGGCCTTGTGTTTGATCATTTCTTTGTAATAAAAGATGGCATAAAAGTGCATCATTCTCCAAATAGTTATCGAGCACATCATTATATTGTTGAACTTAAAGAAGAACTTACAAAGCTCTCAGAGTATAAACAATTTAAAGGGATAAAGTGTGAAATACAAATTCAAACTCTCCTTAATCATGCTTACTCCGAAACAACGCATGATATCACATATAAAAGCATAAAAACCAATAAGTATGGCGAAAAAACACTAGAAAATATTGATACTCGTCTTGAAATAATTATGGAAAATCATCTTGTTAAAGCTGGATATGAACTTCAACAAATACAAATTGATTATCAAAATCTTTTAGAAGGAAAACAAATTCTCGAACAAAATAATCTTGAAAGAATAATCAATGCTAATAATAATGAACGATATGAAATATTAAAGCGCTATAGAGGCGCTATAAAGTACTATAATGATAAAAATGAAGCTTTTGAAAAAAGCATAGCTATCTTCAAACAAGCTGTTAGCTTAGCTAGAAATACTCCAGATATACCGATTGAAACACCCTATGGAAATTTTCAAGGCATAACTTTTAATCAAATTTTTGAAATTGGATTAGAGATATTAACTATCATTCAGTGTTTTGATGTAGCTAAAACATTTGCGACGCTACTGGATTTGTATGAAGAACTAAAAGACGACAACTCAAGGTGCCAGATTGTAAGTTTTGTCACTAACTTTTCTCAATACAAAGTTCAGATTATCAACTCAAGTGGTTATTACATTCAGACTGTTTTAATTTCCATTATCGAGAAATGGAATTCCAATCAACTAAAATTTTATCGAGAAATAGCTCTTGAAGTATGCAAGACAGTTTTAAATCTTAACGCAAGTGATATTAGACATACATATGAGCAAACAGATTACGCAGAAGCAACTCTGCCACTAAATACTGATTTAATAGACTTACGTCAAAAAACTCTAAAAACCTTAAATAAAATTTACCACTCTTGTGAAAATAGCCGAGATAAAATAACTGTTCTTAAAGCTTTTGAATATGCAACACAATTACCATCCAATTGTCTGTATAAAACAGATTTATTACAGCTTGTTCTTGAAAGCAGTTATGAGATTGTTCAGTTTTTCCTAACGTTAATAGATTCCGAAAAATATGAAGTTTTAGAAGAAATTTGCGAACACGTATTTTTTCTTTACAGATTTTCATTATCAATACAAGAGAAGGAAACTTATAAAGAAATCTCTGGCACAAATAGCGATTTACATAATGTTATAAGTAATTTCGAACAGACCATAAGAAAGAATGAAATTTTCTGCCTTTATATGACACTAATAGGAGAAAAACCTTTATTTGAAAAGCCTTGGCAAGGAAATGTAGATTATTTCTTACATATTTCACATAAGGAAAGAATGGAAAAAAATAAAGAACTTGCAAATTCCCTTGATAGAGATAAATTAAAAAATATAGCCGAACATTGTGTAGAAAGAATACTTAATAATATCCCTAGAAATATAGATTTTAGGCCTGATTATAGAGGTGTTTTATTAGAAATTATTACTCAAAGATATTCTAATTTTGCTTTAAACATTTTAGCCAAGCATACAAAAACCCAAGAAATTTTATATCCAAGTCTAAAGGGCTTATATAAATCAGATAAAGCTGCTTTTTTCAAGATTTTAGATGATAATATAGCCCAAGGTTCAAACCTTCCTTTAACAATATACAGCTTAGAAATACCAGAAAATTTAGAAAAAGTTAGGTTACAAGAAGCCCTAAACAAAGCTTGTTCTCTAAATGATATAAGCTCATTACATGCTGTTATTGAAGTTATTTTGTATTTTTACATAAAAAACTCAAAAGAATTTTTAAAAACTATTTTTTTTCAAACACTAGAAAAACTAAGAGAGTTAAATGATACAAGTTGGGTAATAGCTACAGTAAAATTTCAAGAACAATATTTGAGTTTAGTAGAGATAATGGATGAAAACGAAGTGAGCTTCATTTTAGATAGTCTAATTGTTTTTTCATCTATAAATTATAATGCTGAAGCCGCATTAACTCCAATAGCAGAAAAATTTCCTGAAAAAGTACTAAACTATTTTAGGAATCGCATCGATAAAGGAGAAGCTGACCTTTATACGAGTCATTACCAACCTCTGCCTTTATATCCTTCTCATCTTTTAAGAAAAGTTCTTTCAAAATTTCCTGAATTAGTTCTTAAAACTATAAAGTCATGGCATGAAAAAGATTCAAAGAGCTTTGAATATCGTGGAGCTAAGTTATTAACACTAATTTATCCTAATTTTTGTTTGGTTATTGAAAAACTGTTAATTACCGATTTGAGAGAAGGTGATAATAAAAACATCCCATTTGTACTTGATTTATTAAGTGCTTACGAGGGACAGTCATTCATATACAGTATCTGTAAAGAAATTGTAGGAATTTTACCGGTGGAAGACGCTAAATTAAAAAAAATCCAACAAATAATGTTAAAGACTGGTGTTGTTTCTGATCCTCTCGCTGTGGAATATGGGTTTCAGAATGCCTATGAGGAAAAAGCTGAATTAGTTAAAGAGTGGCAGCATGATCCAAGCAGGAATATACAAATTTTTGCAGAAAGATTTTGCAATGAACTTGATAATGTAAGAAGTAAAGAAGAACACCGAAAAGGTGATGAAAGATTTAATCTTGGAAAAATAGAATTTGGATTGAACTGTAATAACTGGGTAAAAGATACCGGTTTTATGATGAATTCTAATGGAGATCATAAATGCTAAAAACAGAATTGCTTGAAATAATCGCCAACGGAGAAAGTTCCGGGATTGAATTTAAGCGAGATGACATACGGAGTGAAGATTTAGCAAAGGAAGTGGTCGCTTTGGCAAACTTTCAAGGGGGAAGGGTTCTGATTGGTGTGGAAGATGATGGGACCATCTCAGGTATTCAAAGAGATAAACTTGAAGAGTGGGTGATGAATGTGCTTCGAGATAAGGTTCACCCTTTTATTATTCCGTATTATGAAGAAGTTTTCCTTGATGATAAGAGGGTTGCCGTAATTTCAATTGAACAGGGTACATCTAAACCTTACGTTTTGCGTCATAATGGGCAAGAACGTATTTATGTTCGCATTGGGACAACATCACGCGATGCTACGAGAGAACAGCAAGCCCGTTTATATGATGTAGGGGGCATGCTTCATTCTGAAACTTTGCCAGTATCAGGCACAAGAATCTCTTCCTTGGATAGGGAGAGGGTTAAAAATTATCTTTTTGATATTATAGAAGATCCGGAACATCCTTCTTCAGAAGAACAGTGGATCGAACGATTAACCGGATTAGGGTTTTTAGCAAGACCTCAAAATGGAGAGATGGCTTGTACGATTGCAGGTCTTATTTCATTTGGAGTTACACCAAGGCGTTATCTACCCCAAGCTGGTATTCGTCTCATGGCTTTTGAAGGACAAGATAAAACATATAAGGCGCTTATTGATAAAGTCATTGACGGCCCTCTTTTTAACCGTCTTAGAAAATCTGATGTAGGAAATCTAGAAAACATAGATGATGGCTTAATTGAGAAACTCTCAAAGATGATTCGTCCTTTCATTTCCGAAGAAGGAAATACGATTAGCGAGGAAATGCAGAAAAAACGGATATGGTTTTACCCATGGGAAGCGATTCGCGAAACAATCATCAACGCTATTGCTCACCGAGATTGGACACGATCCGTTGATATTGAGATTGTGGTTTATTCTGATCGCATTGAAGTCATTAGTCCTGGAGCCTTACAAAATTCAATGACCATTGAAAAAATGAAAGCCGGACAGAGATCACCACGCAATCCACTTCTTGTAAGTGTCATGCGTGATTACGGTTACGTAGATGCAAGAGGTATGGGAGTGCGCACAAAAGTCATTCCTTTAATGCGCCAACAAAATCATATTGATCCGGAATTTTTAGCAACAGAGGATTTTTTGAAAACAACCTTATATCGGAAAGTTAAAATTAAAAAAACTGTTTAAAATCAATAACTTATAGTCATTTACTTTCCATAATTATAATTATGCAATATTTCTTTGTTAGTCCAAAATAAATGCCGTGTTTTATGTTCTCTCTTTCACTGCTTAAGCTTTTTGATCAAATGCTTCATATCTTTTACATCTATATCTGCTTCTTCACATTTACCTTCTATAACTTCTAGATGATGAACGAAACTCTTACATTTTTGCATTCCTTTTTCTGAACTGCACCCTTGCATAACTTTTTCTGAGATTTCTTCTAAAAACTCCCTTTTTAAAGTATCGTCACTGGGGGCAGATAACTTTTCAGAAACCATACCTATTTGCTTTCCCACTAAAAATCCCGGTATTATTCCTGCTATTGCACCTATTCCTATACCTTTTATTACCTCGCATCCTGTTGCTCCCAATCCCATTAACGCTACAACAGGTGATAATAATGTATTTGCTACTACTATTCCTCCGCATACACCAACAATACCAATACCCATTCCTGAAAATCCCCCTATTATACCCCCTATTGAAGAGTAGTCAGATTTTCGTTTTTCTTTCATTTTATCAAGATAGGCTTGCATCGCGGCTTCTTGATACTTGGTTTCCTTTCTACGAACGATAGAAAAAGTTCAGCAGGGAAGTTTCTAGCTTAAAAAAACCTTTAAATTACAAAGAGTTATAAGCAATTTTGAGAGCAACATAAATTTTTGGTATCAAATTACCAACCGTGAATTTTTCTAGGCTTTGATGTTATTTTTTTCAACAAAATTTGCCACTTTTAGAACGTTTTTTTCTGGGGGCTATCATTGCTCAGTTTATGAGCTACCATATTTTGCATCTGGAACCATTTTATGGGTTTATTTCTTGACTTTTCTGTGGTTATAACCTATTGCTGACGCAATAGGTTGCTGTTCTTAACTTTTCTTTTTCTTCTTTTTTTCTAAAACCATTTTTCTCTTTTTATCTTCTATTTCTTTAGAACTTTTTTTCCAATCCCATTGATTTAAACAATCTTCCAGCCAGTTTTTAGGGGCTTCCTTAAAGAATTGAAAAAACCCAAGGAAAAGGATATGTCCCCAAGCCGTACAGGATAGACCTTCAAGAAACTTCTTTTCCTCATCATCTATGGCTTGTTCATGGATTCTATTAATAGCATAAGTATTGTAATAATGAACAATTGCAGCAATTAGACGCGTGCATTGATTCCAAGTTTCCATCTCAATTTCATTTTTTCCTCTTAACTCACCGTCATTAAAAATGGTAATGGATCTGTATAAATTGTTATAGGATTCTCCACGATTGAGCATCAACGTAATGGTGTACCGTAAAGCCGGATCATGAATTGTTTGCAATATAAATTTTGATTTTTCAAGATTATTATATTGAATCAAAGCTGCCTTTGTTTTGCTTGAGAATTCTTTGGATGATAATTTTTGAATCACCACACTGGGAGAGGCATGGCCTGTTAAAAAGGACACCATAAGACGTTTAATATTATCCTCTTCCTCAATCAACAATTGCTCATCCACAAACTTAGTGGGTTTAATTAGAAGGCCTTCATAATCTTCTGCTTTTCCAAATCCCCATAACACCTCCCGGTGAGGCTTTGGAATACGTGGCGCATAAATCATTTCTATAAAATCATACAAAGTAAAATTGAATCCATTCATGCCATGTTTGTCTGTTGAAATCCGAGTTGGTTTGATTTCAGAAGCATTTTGAAGAATACACATTTCAAAATTGAAGTCGCCTTCATATTCATGCGCTCCAATAATTCTGCCGGTGACAGAAAGCCCATTCACAATTTCATTCAAAGACGCAACACCAAGGCCACATCCAAAATATTTACTGGAATGACGACCTTTATGATGAGCGAATTTTAATTCAAGTTTAAGAGCATCAAAAGTGCCATGCACAATTGATTGAAGATACCATTTGTCAAAGATAGGAAACTTTGCTGTTGCGTTGTTAATTATGTCGATAGCGGCTTGTACCGTTTCAACACGAATATAATTGGCTTCTGTTGTTATCAGTTTGGATTCATTTAAATCAGAACTGCTCGCCATTTTGTTTACACCCATCCGTGCAGCATTTGCATAAGCGGCAGCTCCAATATATTCAAGGATAGGAGGAATTTGCGTTCCCTTTGGCAGAATGGATTCAAAAGCTTTTAAAAAATTGGTTTGTTCATTAACAAATTTTATAATTTCAACAATGCTCTGTTGCTTGAAGCGGGTAAATAAACTGTCATTCTCTTCTGGTTCAGCCTCAATGGGCCTTAAGCGCCATATACGCTCCCCTTGCTTATTTTTTGTAATAATAACGAACTTATTTTCTCCTCTTTCAATGGCTGCATTCACTGTTTTATAGAGGGATGTGAGAACTTTTCGTTTTGACTTAAGAGTTTTCTTCATAGGTTGCCCCAGCTTTGGATAATCCAGCTTTTTTAACAGGGGCTTTTTTGTTTTTTCCCATGTTTTTGCGTCTATAAGTTCTTCCTCAACATTTTTATATTTCACTGTATGTTGAAGGGTGATTTTATTGGCAGATAAGGCGTGAACCATTTTCATGTAGACAAGAAATTCAAAGCGATTATGGATAATTTGCTTGTCCCTCATCATATATAAAGCGTCTTTTTTTCAATCCAGTCTATTACCTCGGGAGGGAAGGGGGCTGTTGTCCATGTTTTCGCCTCCAGATGGATTTTCATATAAGCAACAACTGTCTTTAAGGAGTCATTTTGCCGAATCGTAAAATCAAGAGCAAGGAAGAGAGCCCTGATGCCAAGCTTAATGGAATCTTCCAGATGATCAATATATTTCCAAAATAACCGTTGTTTATCAAATTTCTCATCAACAAGGGAAAGAGCTGCCTCTTGCCATTCTTCTTCAGGCACGTATTGATACATTTTTTTCTTTGAAATCGAGGAAGCACGGGACTGATCGATCATGATCATCATGGCGCTGATCTGTTTATGTTTTTCTTCGATCTTTTCAAGGTGTTTGAGCCTTTGTCCGTCGATATAGTCAGTGGCCTTGTTTTGAGTTTCTAAAATGCGTTTTTTAAAAGCGTCAATCAAAATATCATTAACGATAGGGTAGCGTATAAACGCATAGCAAAGAAGATAAAGCCCAACCTTTTGGGGCTTAATTCGCTTCATACGCGAACGATCATAGTAATGAACAAGACTGGCGTAATATTGGCATGTTGTTTGAGGAAGATCCAGTCTTTCCAAAACATCTTTTGCCATATTAAAAATAGATTTGAGATGAGCATGCTTTTTAATTTCTTCCCATAAATCATGTGTCTTAAAGCTTCTCAGATCTTCTTTCATTGTGACAATGACGGCTTCTTCCTCTGTTTTATCCAAAAGAGTAAGGGTTGTTTTGCGTTGCTCTTTTGTTGTATGCCTCAGATACAAGCTTAAAACACGCTTTTGTTCTTGGTTCCAAACTTGGCTAACGAGGCTTTGCAAGGTTGTGTGTTTTGGAACAACAACATTATGTTTGCTTAAAATACGCAATAATTCTCTTAAGAGTTGCCGTTGTCGTGGCGAATAAAGAGCCGATTCAGTTAAGTCACGGTTGACGGTGTTCAGCACAGATCCTATAAGACGCTTAGCCTGGCAAATTTCCATCACTTTAAGATGAAGACGCTTTTTTGTTGATTGGGCGGGCATGGATTTGGGGGAAACTACCCCTGGAAAGTAGCGTTTCATGACATGTTGACGCTCTAAAGTGACCTCTTGATACCTGAAAGATATAAAGGTGCGTTTGAGTTTAAAGAAAACAAGAGTAATTGCAAAATAAACAGCATCCTTCTTACCACCCATCAGTTTATATAAATCCATAGAGAGACTGGGATTTGAGGAAGAAGAAAGCATCTTCGAAGAAAGCGTAACCCTCTTTTAAAGAGAGAGAGCTGCGATCTAAGGGCTTTTTTGGCCCCCTTTTTTCAGCATGATCTTGGTGCTGTTTTTCATGCCAAAGGCCCATGGCCACAGCCCAATGAAGGGCAATGGAAAGAACGAGGAGCAGTCTCTCCAGACGGTCTGCAAAGCGAATATGAGTTTGCATCAACGAAAAACCTCTGGACTTAAAATCAGAAAACATGCTCTCGATTCCCCACCTCAAGCCGTAATCCAAAGTTTTGTATTCATTGGGAGAGGTATTCATAGCAATATACCAAGGTTCCGCGTGCCCGGGATCGTGGAGGATACCCACAGAAGTTACCATGCCTGAACGAAATCTGGCTTTTTCAAGTCCTTTCTTTCTTTCTGCTTTAAGCTGATCAAGGGTTTTATCGGGTCCCTGATCTTGGTAAATACAGAGATTACCTTTTAAACGCAAGCGATATCCCCACTCTTGCTCTTGACACCAACCCACCAATTCAGCCGTACCGTAGAAGCGATCTCCTGCCAGCATAACTCGGCATCCTTCCGGTATCCAACTTCGAACGACCTCCAGTAAAGTTTTCTGTACAGAAAAACCAATTCCTCCTTTTGTTTCTCTCACTATCCAAAAAAGGGGAACCGCTCGCTTTCGTAATCGCACGGACACCATGAGCACTTCTAAACTACCATTCACTTTGCTTTGGTCAATCATCAAAACCAGCGTATGCTGATGCTTGGCCAGTCTAAAGAGGAGATCTTCAGCATAAGCTGCCATCACTGTGTTTGTATGAACTAGAGGATTTTTTAAAAATCTCTCCACGTAATTATAGCGAGCTTCGGCGCTTTGGGTGGGTCTATCCAGCACATTTGATAATTCCATCAAATTGGGGGTTTGACAGATTAAAATTCCTCCAACCAATTCACTGAGTTTGCGTCTTTGAGTGGCTCTTTGTTTTGGAAGGCGTTTCTCTAAATCCTTGGAAATTATCTCTACAATTCCTTGAAACCCTAACATAACTCCTCCTTTTTTGGGAGTTTTTAGGATCTTTCTACCATTTCCTTAGCTCTTCGTCAAAACTGATGGGTGGTAAGCAGCATCCTTAACATCTATAAATTGGTTGAGTGTTTTTATTTCAATTGCATCAAAAGTAAAATAGGCTTGCCGCTCAACTTCATTGAGAACCGGAATCCCATATAAATCCCGTTGTTCCGTTGGGGTTAAAAGACTCGTTTGAGAGTGAGGCATGACAATTTTCCATGACAGTAATAAGCCTAACAAAAACTCAGATTCTCTTGACCTTCTTTATAAAAGCCAGTAAGTATGATTACAAGATAAATTTATGTAGTTATGTGGGATGGGAAAACACCCTCGCCTTCAGGCGAACACTTCAGTATATTAAGGGACTATGGAATACAGGCATGGCTCACATAATGCGTACGATTTAAAATACCACGTGGTATTTTGTACAAAGTATCGGTATCGCATACTAACAGGGGAGGTAGCGACTCGGTGTCGAGAGTTGATACGAGAAGTATGCAAATCGAACTACGTAGAGATTGTGAGTGGTAGTTCAAGCCCGGACCACATTCATCTTCTTCTTTCAGTGCCACCGAGTCTATCGTTATCCAAGGTAATGCAGTATATCAAAGGGAAGAGTAGCCGAAAGTTGTTAGAAGAATTTGAGCATTTAAGGAAGAGATATTGGGGTTGTCATCTATGGGCAAGAGGCTATTTTGCGGTAACGGTAGGGAATGTGAATAGCGAAGACGTTCAAAGGTATATAGAACAACAAGAACATCACCACAAACAAGACAATTTCAAGATTTCAGAGTATTAGGAAGAAGCGTTTACGCGTTTAATCAGCTTTACAAGCTTCCCTTCAAACTCACGCCTTCAGGCGGGAGTAGGCGCGCAGCGCATTGATAACATAGCGAAAAATCACAAAAATGTCAGATAGTCCTGTGATTCCAAGACCTTTATTTGATACACTGGAACAAGTTTGTGATCTTTACAAACGTTGCCAAATTGATTCTCAAGAACACATCATTAAAGAATGGCTCAATCTTTGCTTACCAAATTCAAAAGAAACTTTATCAAATGAAATTGCCACGGTTGTTGTGGCTGAATATGGTCACGCTTTACGCTTTCTTTATAGTTATCGCGGCAGCTTTGAAACTTTTAATGCATATCGTCGAGAAATTGACCGCTTTTTACAATGGAGTTGGTTTATTCAACAAAAGCCTATTTTACAGCTTAAAAGGCTTGATATTGAGGCTTTTATTGAGTTTTGCCAAAAACCTCCTAAACGGTGGATTGCTTCTAAGATGGTAGCACGATTTATGACCAAAGATGGGGCAACGGTACCCAATCCTGAATGGCGCCCTTTTATTGTGAAAATCCCTAAAAAAGCTTTTCAAGATGGAGAAAGACCCAATAAAGCTTCTTTTGAACTCTCTCAACAAGGCATCAAGCAGATCTTTGCTGTTTTGGGGTCCTTTTATAACGCTTTGATTCAAGAAGAAGTTACAGAAATCAATCCTGTTGTTCAAATCCGCCAAAAAAGCAAATTTATTCGTAAAAGTTCTGATGCCCCTATGATTCGCCGTTTGTCCGATAAACAATGGCAAATGGTTCTGAAAGCAACAAGGCAATTGGCTGAGGAAGATCCCAAAAAGCATAAACGAACTCTTTTTATGCTGCAGTTATTATATGGGATGTACTTACGGATATCAGAGCTTGCTTCATCCCAACGGTGGAGCCCTAAAATGTCTGATTTTTTCCGGGATACGAATGGAGATTGGTGGTTTAGAACCGTTGGAAAAGGCAATAAAATGAGACAAATTGCCGTGAGTGATTCTATGCTGGAAGCTTTAAAAAAATACCGCGGATATCTTGGCTACTCCCCTCTTCCTGCTCCTGATGACCAAGAGCCTTTAATTCCAAAGGAAAGAGGAACAGGAGCAATGGAAAGTACTCGTGTTATCAGACAATTAATCCAAACTTGTTTTGATGCTGCTGTCAGTCAATTAAGAACCAACAATGATTCTGAAGAAGCAGAAATATTACGTTCAGCAACAGTTCATTGGCTAAGACACACAGGAATATCAGAAGATGTTAAGCATCGGCCCAGAGAGCATGTTCGTGATGATGCGGGTCATCGTTCTGGAGCCATTACAGATCGTTATATAGATGTTGAGCTCAAAGCCCGCGCTAACACAGCAAAAAACAAAACATGGGGTGAAAAAGCATAAGCTGTTCTCGGCGCTTTGCTGTAACTTTTGAGAACAGGAAAACCGAACGACTTTTTGTTGAAAAAATTTTGTAAAATATTTTCGTCAAGATTTATTATGGTTGGATTTTTTGGGTTCGTTTTCTGGTATTTTTAATATTTTTCGTAGCCTTTTTAAAATATGTTCAGTATCAACCCCACTTAATCGAAGGTCGTTAGGGGAAGTCAGGGTTTTTTCAAAAGTACCAACATCAAGTGTGATACCTTCCTTTCCTGGCTCATCTTCTTCTAGAACAACCTGTAATTTAAAGCGCATAATAACCTTCCCTAATGCTTTTTACAAAAATCGATAAAAAAATTTGGAAAACTTTGTCACTAATTGCGGTAGCAATAGGACGGAACCAGAAAAAAGTCAAGAAAATAACAACAGAAAAAAAGTTCAAAAAGTAGTAAATTTTGTTGAAAAAAATAACATCAAAGCCTAGAAAAATTCACGGTTGGTAATTTGATACCAAAAATTTATGTTGCTCACAAAATTGCTTATAGTCGGATAAGCAGAGCCCATTACTGAGCTCCACTCTCCTAAGAACGCAACGTGCCAGCTTTCCCGGCATTGCGCTCA
>JAIEPD010000008.1 GCA_019749935.1 Alphaproteobacteria bacterium | reverse complement strand
ATTCTACTTAATAAACAGTAAACTGTAACATCTAAGTCATTCTCTCAAATAACTTCAACGCTACCTGCTTACCATCCTTTTTCTCTATCTCTCTCTACTCTGTCAATGATCATGCCGCTTTCGAAGCGGTAAATGTAGTTATATACAATTACGGCTCTTCCCGTCAACAGCTTTTTGAACAAAATTTGATTTAATTCGGAAAAGCCTTTTTTTACTAGTTGAATTTGCTGGGAAAAAGCCACTCATTAGACTTCCCTTGACCCAAAGCTGTGAGAGATATAAATTTAGGTATGTATAAATAATGAGTAAGCTCTGTGAATTCTGTTTCTTTCTCAGTCTTAAGCGATCTGTTTCATGAA
The DNA here is from genome assembly GCA_019749935.1 of Alphaproteobacteria bacterium. Lineage (GTDB taxonomy): Bacteria > Pseudomonadota > Alphaproteobacteria > Paracaedibacterales > CAIULA01 > CAIULA01. Next base: position 23,306 of record JAIEPD010000008.1, on the reverse strand, counting down.
ATTTTATCGCCCGATCTAATCGAGGTTAATGATGATTTTGATGAGCCTACTTTAACCGTATATACAGGCTCCAATGTTCGCATTTTGACTCTTTTAAGGGATCATAAAAAATTCAGATTTCGTCAGTTGGTTGATATAACTGCCGTTGATTATCCAGAAAAACCACAGCGTTTTGAGGTGATTTATAATCTTTTAAGTCATAAAGAAAATATGCGTGTCAGGGTCAAAATCAAAGTTGATTGCAGAGCTTCTGTAAGCAGCATCATAGGTGTTTTTCCAGCAGCATCTTGGTATGAGCGTGAAATTTGGGATCTTTTTGGGATTTCTTTCTCAGATAACCCTGACCTAAGGCGAATTTTAACAGACTATGATTTTGAGGGTCATCCCTTACGCAAAGACTTTCCCTTATCAGGATTTACCCAAGTTACTTATGATCCGAATCAAGAACGTGTTGTTTATGAACCCGTAAAATTAGAACAAAACTATCGTTCTTTTGATTTTCTAAGCCCCTGGGAAGGCATGCTACAAAAAACGGACGCTGAAAAATCATCATGACACCCACAACGTATACTCTTAACTTTGGCCCTCAACATCCCGCCGCTCATGGTGTTTTACGTCTTGTTATGGAATTAGAAGGCGAGATAGTTCACAAAGCAGATCCGCACATCGGTTTTTTGCACAGAGGAACTGAAAAACTTATTGAACATAAAACGTATCTGCAAGCTCTGCCTTATTTTGATCGCTTGGATTATGTATCTCCGATTTGCCAAGAGCATGCTTATATCTTGGCCGTTGAAAAGCTTTTGGATATACAACCGCCAAAAAGAGCGCAGTATATTAGAGTGCTGTTTTCAGAATTAACACGTATCTTGAATCATTTACTCAATATTGCAACGTTCGCCATGGATGTGGGCGCCATGACACCTTTTCTGTGGGCTTTTGAAGAGCGGGAAATTATCATGGAATTTTATGAACGTGTCAGCGGAGCTCGCTTACATGCTGCCTACATAAGACCTGGCGGCGTTCATAAAGATTTACCGCCCTTGCTGTTAGAAGACATTCAAAAATTTATAAACCGCTTTCCAAAAGTTATCAATGATATTGAAAACGTTCTAACCGAAAATCGAATCTTTAAGCAAAGAACCGTGGACATTGGCATCATCACAGGTGAGCAAGCCATCGATTGGGGGTTCTCAGGACCTATGCTGCGGGGAAGCGATGTAGCCTGGGATTTACGCAAATCACAGCCTTATGAAATCTATGAAGAGCTTGACTTTGATATACCCGTTGGCAAAAACGGCGATTGTTACGATCGTTATTTAGTGCGTGTTGAGGAAATGCGCCAAAGCATTAAAATGATTGAACAATGCCTTAATCAAATACCAAAAGGTCCTGTTTTGGTAAAAAATCCAAAAGTTGTTCCCCCAACTCGCTTAGAAATGAAAACCTCTATGGAGGCGATGATCCATCATTTCAAACTTCACACTGAAGGGTTTCATGTCCCCAAAGGAGAAGTCTATACTGCGATAGAAGCACCCAAAGGAGAGTTTGGTGTATTTTTAGTATCGGATGGCACAAATAAACCTTATCGTTGTAAAATTAGATCCCCTGGATTTGCCTTTTTACAGGCCCTAGAATTTATGTCAAAAGGGCATTTACTGTCAGATGTTGTTGCCATTATTGGTTCTATGGATATTGTATTTGGAGAAGTTGATCGTTGAGTTTTATATATACACCTGAAAATCAGAAAAAAGCTGATGCTTATATCAAGCAATACCCAAAAGGAAGGCAAGCAAGTGCTGTTTTGCCATTGCTTGATTTAGCGCAAAGACAGTCAGGTGGTTGGTTGCCTCAGCCTGTTTTGGAAGCTGTAGCAGAAATGCTTGATATGCCATTCATAAAGGTTTTAGAAGTTGCCAGTTTTTATACAATGTTTAACCTAAAACCAGTCGGGACTTATCACTTGCAAATCTGCGGTACGACTCCTTGCTGGTTGAAGGGTGCTGAAGATTTAAAAAAGGCCTGCGAACATCATTTAAAAATAAAAACTGGTGAAACAACCAAAGACCAAAAATTTACGCTGAGTGAAGTTGAGTGTTTAGGCGCTTGTATCAACGCTCCTGTTATGCAAATTAACGATGATTATTATGAAAATCTTTCCGAAGCCAGTGTCGCTGAGCTTTTGAAAAATCTACCTTCAAAGGGATCTTCTAATGCTTAAGCCTGAAGATCTCATTTTTACAAATCTTCACGGGACAAAACCTTTTCAGTTAAAGGATGCAAAAGTAAGAGGCGACTGGGAAGGAGTCAAAAATCTAATTAGCAAAGGAAGAGATTGGATTATTGAGGAAATCAAGGCATCCGAACTAAGAGGACGTGGTGGCGCAGGCTTTTCAACAGGAAAAAAATGGTCATTTATGCCCAAAGTCAGTGATGAAAGGCCACATTATTTAGTGATCAATGCTGATGAAAGCGAACCTGGAACCTGTAAGGACAGAGATATTTTAAGGTTTGAACCACATAAACTTATCGAAGGGGCTTTATTATCCGGATTTGCCATTGGCGCCAACACAGCTTATATCTACGTGCGCGGCGAATATTATCATGAAACATTATGTCTAGAAGCTGCCATCGATGAAGCTTATGACGCAGGACTCTTGGGAAAAAATGCAGCCAAATCAGGGTGGAATTTTGATATCTATGTTCACCGCGGAGCAGGCGCTTATATTTGCGGAGAAGAATCAGCGCTTTTAGAAAGCTTAGAAGGCAGAAAAGGAATGCCGCGTTTAAAACCGCCCTTCCCTGCTGTTATCGGACTATACGGATGCCCAACAACTGTAAATAATGTTGAATCGATTGCTGTCGTTCCGACAATTCTTAAAAGAGGATCAGCTTGGTTTAAAGGGCTTGGGCGCCCCAATAACACAGGCACAAAGATTTTTTCAATTTCAGGACACGTGAACAAACCTTGCAATGTTGAAGAAGAAATGGGCATTCCCCTTAGGGAGCTGATCGAAAAACATGCGGGCGGCGTTATAGGTGGTTGGAATAATTTAAAAGCAGTTATTCCCGGCGGATCTTCTGTTCCTTTAATTCCAAAATCGATATGTGATACAGTTTTAATGGACTTTGATAGTTTAAAAGATGTAAAAACTGGCCTTGGAACCGCGGCTGTGATTGTTATGGATCAGTCTACAGACATCATTAAAGCCATTGCCAGATTAAGCAAATTTTATATGCATGAAAGTTGCGGTCAGTGTAGCCCATGCCGCGAAGGAACAGGCTGGATGTGGCGGATGCTAGACCGCTTAGGGAAAGGCCAGGGGCGCATCGAAGATATAGATTTACTAAAAGACGTTAGCCATCAAATCGAAGGTCATACAATTTGTGCACTAGGTGACGCTGCAGCCTGGCCAGTACAAGGGTTAATTAGGCATTTTAGGCCAGAAATAGAAGACCGCATTAGACAATCAACCAGAGAATTTTAGAGAGGTAATCAATGTTAACTGCCGCAAGAATAAAATTAATTTACTGCTATTTAATATGTCTTTTTTTGACAATTTTCCTTGTCATCAAAGCAGCGATGATGACTGAAAACCTTTTAAAATTAAGGAATTTTGAGGATACCTATCAAGTGCCTTATAATCTAACAAAAAGCTCTTTTCATATTGAAAAAGATAGAAAATTATCCGCAGAAAAGATTGAACAACTTCGCTTAGAGGCAATCGAAGAAGATAAAATAAATCAGCATAGACGTATCAAAAACGATCTCATGCTCAATTTGCCTTATTTATTTTACTCTTTATCGGCTTTAGCACTCCATGTGGTATTAATTAGAAGAACGAAAGAATTTTAAAGACATGGTCAAATTAACAATTGATGGTAGGCTTATTGAAGTAGAGCCGGGAACCACAATTCTTCAGGCTTGTGAACAGCTGGAAATTGAAGTCCCGGTATTTTGCTATCATTCCAAGCTTTCGATTGCTGGAAACTGCCGCATGTGCCTTGTTGAGGTAGCTGGATCTGCAAAACCAGTTGCGAGCTGTGCTATGCCTGCCGTAGAAAATATGATTGTTAACACGCAAAGCCAAATGGTGGAAAAAGCACGTAAGGGAAGCCTAGAGTTTCTTTTGATCAATCACCCCCTTGATTGCCCTATTTGTGACCAAGGCGGTGAATGCGATTTGCAAGATATTACGGTGGCTTATGGCCGAGGGGAAAGCCGGTTTGATCTAAACAAACGGGCCGTTACAGATAAGTATATGGGCCCTTTGGTCAAAACGACGATGACGCGGTGCATTCATTGTACCAGATGTGTGCGCTTTGCTGATGAAATTGCTGGCGTTTCTGAAATAGGCACACTTGGTCGCGGCGAAAATATGGAGATCACAACCTACTTAGAAGGCGCGATTCGCTCTGAGCTTTCAGGAAATTTGATTGATATTTGTCCTGTTGGAGCCTTGACCAGTAAGCCTTATGCATTTCACGGGCGATCTTGGGAATTAACCAAAACGGAAAGTGTGGATGTTTTAGATGCAGTAGGATCGAACATTCGCATTGATACGCGCGGCCGAGAGGTGATGCGCATTTTGCCTCGCCTTAATGAGGAGATCAATGAAGAATGGATCAGTGATCGCACGCGCTTTGCTTATGATGGTCTTAAATATCAACGCCTTGACACGCCTTATGTTCGCATCAAAGGGAAATTAAAACCGGCCAGATGGGAAGAAGCTTTTGAGGCTATTCAAGAGAAATTAAAAACGCTAAAGGGAGCTGAGATTGCCGCCATCGCAGGTGATTTAGCCGACGTTGAGTCAATGAAAACTTTAAAAGATTTGATGATCAAACTGGAAAGCCCTCATCTTGATTGCCGTCAAGATGGTTCTCTTATTCCATACGATTCGCGTTCACATTACATAATGAACACAAGCATCTCTGAGCTTGAAAATGCGGATTGCATTTTGTTAATTGGAACCAATCCACGTCATGAAGCCCCCTTGGTCAATGCAAGGATTCGCAAAACTTATTTAAAGGGGGGTACATCGATCGGTGTCATTGGCCCCAAAACAGATCTTACTTATAAATATGAATGGATTGGCGAGTCTTCTTCAAATTTAAAGGGACTTGTTGATGGCGCACATCCTTTTTCTGAAAATCTTAAAAAGGCAAAACGCCCTGTTTTAATATTGGGACAAGCTGTCTTTAAGCATGCCGATATGCTGGCTATCCTTTATAGTGTTCAAGCCCTTTTAAAAAATTATAAATTTATTCAAAAAGACTGGAATGGATATAACGTCCTGCATAATGCAGCCTCAAGGGTTGGCGGTCTTGATGTTGGATTTGTTCCACAAAAAGGTGGCTTTCATACCTCTCAAATTCTGGCAGCTTGCCAAAAAGGAAAGATTAAGCTCCTTTATTTATTGGGTGCAGATGAAATCCCGATGGATCAATTAGGAGAAACCTTTGTTATTTACCAAGGTCACCACGGTGACAAAGGAGCCCATCGGGCCGATGTGATTTTACCAGGCTGCGCTTATACTGAGAAAATGGCCACTTACGTGAATACAGAAGGCAGAGTTCAACTAGCCCTTCAGGCCGTGCCACCCCCAGGAGAAGCCAAGGAAGATTGGATGATCATCCATGCATTGGCTGCGTCCTTGGGCCTTTATCTGCCCTATAACAATTGGGACGAGATTCAAATTTCCCTTAAAAAGATGCAATCTGCGTTTGATAAAAAAGGTGAAATTGTCAAAACACCCTGGCAAGACTTTGAATTGTCAACGCGACCATCATCCTCAAATGAGCCTTTTATTTTGCCCATTCATAATTTTTACATGAATGATCCAATTACAAGACATTCTACCAATATGGCTTCTTGCGTTCGGGAAATAGCTGAAGGAAAGCAAACTGATGGTTAATGATTTCCTTCAGAATCCGATTGTTTCGGAATTGTGGCAATATGCTGAGGTTATCTTTTTCATAGCCATTAAAGCCTTTGCCTTTATTATTGCGCTTATTTTAGGGGTTGCGTATCTAACCCTTGCTGAGCGAAAAGTAATCGCTGCAATGCAGTTAAGGGTTGGCCCTAACAGAGTTGGGCCTTTTGGTTTTCTGCAGCCAATTGCGGACGGTATCAAGCTTTTGCATAAAGAAATTATTATTCCCGATTCCTCTGATAAGCTGCTTTTTGTTTTTGCGCCTATCTTGACCTTTAGCCTTAGCCTTGGAGCATGGGCCGTTATTCCTTTCGGCCCTAATCTCGTTTTCTCTAATATTAATGTGGGCATTCTTTATCTTTTGGCAATCTCATCGTTGGGGGTTTACGGCATTATCATTGCCGGTTGGGCAAGTAATTCTAAGTATGCTTTCTTAGGGGCTTTGCGTTCTGCAGCGCAAATGATTTCTTATGAAGTATCACTCGGTTTTGTCATTGTTTGTGTCCTTTTATGCGTAGGTTCCTTAAATCTAAGCGATATTGTTTTAGCGCAAAAAGAGGGATGGTTTGCCCTAAAACTATTACCCTTTTTTGTTATTTTCTTTGTGTCTTCTTTGGCTGAAACGAATCGGACACCTTTTGACCTTCCCGAAGCAGAAGCTGAGCTTGTTGCAGGTTATAACGTTGAATATTCCTCATTTCCCTATGCGCTTTTCTACCTTGGTGAATATGCAAACATGATTTTAATGAGCGCTATGAATAGTATTTTATTCCTTGGCGGATGGTTGCCGCCATTTGATCACCCATGGCTAAATTGTGTTCCTGGCCCGTTATGGTTCCTTTTGAAAATTTGTTTTATGTTATTTCTATTTTTATGGATCAGGGCCACCATGCCGCGCTACCGGTATGATCAACTCATGCGGTTAGGCTGGAAAGTATTTTTGCCCGTCTCTCTTTTAGGTGTCGTTATTATTTCAGCACTTATTGTCTATATGCCAAGCCAATCTGACTCAATGCACATGAATGACGAGCATTATCATCACTCTAATCATAAAGAAGGGCTATTGTAAGCTTTATGAGGAACTTTCTAAAACATGCCTATCGTTATTTACAAAGCTGGTTCTTGTTCGAGCTGTTGCATGGTTTATTTACGACTTTAAGGTATTTTTTCAAACCAAAAATTACTCTGAATTATCCTTTTGAAAAAGGACCTTTAAGCCCGAGATTTAGGGGTGAACATGCTTTGAGAAGATATCCAAATGGAGAAGAGCGCTGCATCGCCTGTAAACTCTGTGAAGCTGTTTGCCCAGCGCAAGCCATCACCATAGAAGCAGAAGAAAGAGAAGACGGAAGTCGCCGAACGACTCGTTATGATATTGATATGACGAAATGTATTTACTGCGGCCTGTGCGAAGAAGCATGCCCTGTCGATGCCATCGTAGAAGGGCCGAATTTTGAGTTTGCAACCTATACCCATGAAGAGTTGATATATAATAAAGAAAAACTATTATCAAATGGTGACAGATGGGAACCTTTATTAGCAGAAAAAATAGAAGCTAAAGAAAAATACAATTAGTAATTTTAGGAGCTTAGTTTCAATATAAACATATGAAACATAAATTTATCTTCTTTATTTTATTTTCGTTTTTTGCATATACCTCTCCTATTCAATCAGAAGGACTGGGGCCTTTTTATCAAAGTATCGCTGAAAAAGAGAGCTTTGAAGAAATAAAAGATTTTTTAGATAATGTCTTACGGCAGCTTAAATCCTCTGATTTAAAAAAAATAGTCGCGGATTTTAAAGCCCAATCTACAACCTTTAAAGATCCTGAATTTTATGAATTTATTAGAAAAGAATCTCACAAATACAAAAAATGGTCTTTCTTTTTAAGACAATTAAAAGCATTGCGTCATCAAAAACGTATTTTAGCAGATCAAACTTTACAGCTTTTAAAACAACAAAAAGAAGTCGGAAATATTGTTGAAATTGGCACTCCTGGAACATACCTAAGTGCATTGCGCAAAAAACTTTCCATTACTGGAAAATCTTATATTCTAAACGATGAAAGCTCTAGAAAGGATATATTCTCTAATTTTTCTTGGCGGCCTTTTAACAGCTTTAAATCATATGATATTGCCCATAGCCTTAATAATTATGACCCCATTGCAGAACATATTATTCCAAGTGAATCAATCGATGTTGTTGTTTGCTATATTGGATTGCATCATATTCCATCTGAAAAACTGAATCCTTTCCTTCAATCGGTTTTTAGAATTTTAAAGCCAGGGGGTGCTTTAATTTTACGTGAACATGACTCTAGTGATCAACATCTCTTCACTCTTATTTCGACAGCCCATAGCCTTTATGATGCGATTGCTATGGATTTACCTTTTAAAGAAAAGCAAACAGAGGTAAATAATTTCAAACCCTTAAAGGATTGGATTGATCTTTTGAAAGCAGCAGGATTTGAGCTTGAATCTCATAACGACCAATTAGGAATTCGACAAGATGGGGATCCTACGAAAAATACTTTACTAAAGTTTACAAAGATAAAGCAGCAAAAAGAAGATACCCCCAAACCCAAAGAAGAGCCTAAAGCGCTACCCGATGAAAAAAAGCCAAAGCAGCCGACCCTTCGTTCACTTTACAACACGTTTATGACAACAACCGAATGGTACAACGTAGATGTGTCAAAAAAGTACGCAGAATTTATTCACCATACGCCCTTTTATGAATTTCCGTATTTTGAAAGTGTCGGAACGTTTTGGAAGCTTTTTGCACAATCCTATAAAATAGCTAGAAAGCATGTCGGAATTTCTGACGTTGTTTTCTCAGATACAATGTTGATGTCTGTATTTATCGGCACGATGATGACAATAGAATATGGATTGAAAGGCATCATTTCCTGGCCTTTGAAAAAATTAATGGGCGGCGTTGAAGATAGATTCATTGACATCAATATCCAAAAACCAACAAATGGATTAGAGGGCCTTGGGATAACATATACTTTGATAGTAGAAACCCCTGAAACTGCCTGGATTAAAGTTCCTCGTTATATGCAGTTTCTAGAAACCATTCAAAAACTTTCAGAGCATAACATTCAATTGAATAAAATTGCTGGCAATGAAGTTATCCAACTAAAAATCTCAGGCACTCAGGAACAGATTCAAGGACTTGAAAAATATTTAAACGATAATGCACAAATTGCTTATACCTGGCACATTCCAGCTGAAGTGACAAAAGTTATGGCAGCACTTGTTGTAAAAGTTCCAAAACTCTCAGATGTTATTAACACCCTAAAATCACAATCTGTGATGATCGAGTACATTCATGATTATTAGAAAAAATAGTATCGTTCGTATTTTTTGTTATTTATTCATTTCCTTAATTACCTACCTTCCAGGTTTTGCAGCAACAAATGATTTATTGCATAACAAAATTGTTCAAGAGCTTTTACCTGCATCATCCTATAAAGTTATTGAAGAAAAGGTTGGTGATGGGTTAAGGGAATATCTTCTTGGAAACCCCAATGTAGAAATTGCTTTAGAGCAAATAAAGCCGTTTTCAAATGATCCTTTTTCATTAGACGCTTTAATCCATCATAAAGATCCAAAAGCTTCCAAAGCAGCTGCCTTTTTGCGTAGGTTTTACCTATACGTTCTTTATTCAGGGCCAAGCCTCGATAGAATCGTTCATCAAACGGATCAGATTTATCCTGAGAGCCATATTCGGCTAGAGCAAGATGTACTGACCTTTGATGGCGAGGATGTTGATTATCTGATTATTGGTAGCGGCCCTTCAGGCAGTCTGATTGCATCACAATTTGCAGAGGCTGGCGTTAAAAAAGTACTGCTTATTGATGCCGGTCCCTTTGTAAAACCTGGCAGTATTAATTCTGAATACGATACAGAATTAATGGAATCTTTTAATCAACGCTTTACAGTTTCTGGCGGCATTGCAATCCGAAATGGCCGTGCTATTGGCGGTGGAACGACAGTTAATATTGACCTTGCGTTTTCCCCTCTTCTGCCTTCCATTAAAAACACGCTTACACGATGGATCAATCAAGATCATATCCCTTCACATTTTGTGCATCAAAATGGCAAAGATTTTGGGATAATTCATAATACTTACGAATGGGTTCGAAAAAACATCGGTACCCGTGCCGTTAATTACCAAGAAATTAATCCTAACAATTTAATCCTTTTAAAAGGCTATCCTTCGGCTTTGCCTTATGAATTGAATGCAAAAAGACCGTCAGGTCAAAAAGGAGAAATTCTTAAAATTTCCGCCGTCGATGCGCTTTTATGGCCAGCTATGAATAAATACCCAAAAGCTCTGCAGGTTGCATCCAATCTACAAGTTTCAAACTTAAAATTATCCAACAATCAAGTTACGGAAATTACTGTAAAACCAACTCAAGTTATAGCCAAAGATTATCTCTTTTCTGACCCTCATAATTTAAATCTGGATCCAACTAAAACTTATAAAATCAGGGCAAAAACAGTCATTCTTGCTGCCGGAACCATGGGGTCAGCTGAAATCCTTTTACGGTCAAATATTTCCAATCGTAATGTTGGTAAAGGTTTGATTATGCATCCCTCTATTGGAGTTTTAGGGATATTTCCTGAGCCAATTTTTAATACAGAAGGGTTATTAGCTGCTGTCTATGCCCCCTCGATACCTTTGGCAGATGGTTATTTTTTTGAATCGATGTCAGCCGATGCAGGGTTTATCGCCTCCGTTCATCCAGGAATGAAAGATCACATTGCAGAAAACATATCCCAATTTCCACACATTGGTGGGTTTGGTGTGATGTTGGTTGATAGGCCAACTTATGGTAATCGTGTTTTTATCGATGAAAAGGGTCAAGTTCAAGTCGATTATAAACTTTCCCATCAAGATAAACACCGCTTTCGAAAAGCCATCATTGCTGCTACAAAAGTCTTATTTGAACAAGGCGCTAAAGAAGTTTTCATTCCCTCTTTAGAAAGCATTTATCAAACATCATCAAAACGATCTTTTGCGTCTTACGGAGAAGCAAAAAAAGCAATTAAACAGCTTCAATTTAAAGATAACCTAACCCTTTTGTCGTCTGCGCATATGCAGGGAACTAATAAGATAGGAAATAATCCAAGGTCGTCAGTTGTGTCAAAAAAATTCAAGGTCTGGAACCAGGCCACAGGTCAAGAATTTGATAATTTATATGTCGTAGATAGTAGCATTTTCCCAAGCTCAATTGGCGCAAATCCGATGCAATCTATTTATACATTTGCAAAGATATTCGTTGATCAGCACTTGGGAAAGACTTCTCTAAAAACATAAAGCTTCTAGATGATCTATTAAAATCTAGAGAAGATTTTTTTGATTTTCAGAACACATCACCCTCTTACCTTTTGATTGGGATCCACCGAAACCTTATAAAGTTCTTCCGCTATATCAGACATCGTCTCAACTAAAGCTGGATTTATTACATCGCCTTTGTCGTAAGCCTCTTCTAGTAAAGGAGCTAGAAGCTTTGCAAACATATTAATCCACACATGATTATACCAATTCATGTGGTATTTTTGATTGTGATAAAGAACTGGATTAAATTTCTTTAAATACAAAATTTCTCCAAAAGGCACTGCAAGCGGTTCTTCAAGAGCTTTTAATCGATCTATTTTTTTACGACCTTTAAATTTCTTCAAAAATACTTCTGATAATTGTTGCTTTTGCTCTAAGGATTGATGAGCCGAAATATTGTGAATAATTGAATAAAGGACAATATCAGGCCCAGGCATCCTATCAACAGATATATCTGGTGCACACTGCATAATTATAAATTCACCTTCCGGAAAAGCAGCGGTCTCATTTTTTAAGGGAAACCAAGTATAAAGAACCGTATATTTTTTTCCTAAAGGTGCCTTAAAAAAATGTGTTATTTTTCTAAGATACTCATCAGGCTGACAAAAAGGGCCAAAGCTATGGCGCATAACAAAAAAAGTCGATAACGAGGATTAAAATGATTTAGAAATGTATCGATATAATGCTTCAATTGATGACACTTTAAAACTTATAATTTTTTTAAAAATAGAGTATTTTTGTTCGAACGTCTAAACATAATTTTATAAAAGTAAACTCTTCGTTACTGACATAGGCTTTATAATCAGGCATACTGATTCAAGGCTTTTTATCCATTTTATATTCATCCAGGCACTAGAGATGGTACCTTCCTTACTTTTTTATATGTTCGCGACCACATTGCTTTTATCAGCAGGCGGGGTCGTTTTTATAAAAAACCCACTCTATTGCGTTTTGTGTCTTATTGTGGCCTTTTTCAATGCAGCAGGGCTGTTTTTATTAACTGGTGCTGAATTCCTGGCCTTAATTTTGGTAATTGTTTATGTAGGGGCCGTTGCTGTTCTTTTCTTATTTGTTGTGATGATGCTTGATATTTCAAAGGAAAATAACCAGGAAAAACCTTTATCGCCTTATATAAAAGCCACTGGGCTCCTTGCCTTTGTTTTTGCGGTTGAACTGGGCTTCACGGCTCATCAATGGTGGCATTCCACAAAAGTCAGTGATCTGACTGCTTTCTCATCGCCTTTGAAAACTTCTAACACTCATGCTCTTGGGGAATTGCTTTATACTCATTACTTCTATGTATTTCAAATGGCTGGATTAATCCTTCTTGTTGCCATGATTGGGGCCATCGTGCTAACGCTTCATCCACAAAAAAAACAGCAAACCAAGAAGCAAGATATATCTAACCAGTTAAAAAGAAACAAAGAAAATGGCTTAAAATTGGTTAAAGTTGAGTTTCACAAAGGACTTGAAAAATAGATGTTTATTGGAGCTTCACACTATCTTATTTTATCATCCTTGCTGTTCTGTCTTGGAACTTTAGGCATCTTTTTGAATCGCCGCCATGTCATTAATATTTTGATGTCAATTGAGCTGATTCTTTTAGCTGTTAATATCAATTTTGTTGCTTTTTCTGCTGACTTGGGAGATCTCAATGGCCAGATATTCTCTTTATTTATTTTAACAGTCGCCGCAGCTGAAGCTGCCATTGGACTTGCCATTTTGGTCGTTTATTTTCGCAATCGTCAAACAATTTCCATTGATGATGCCGATCAAATGAAAGGGTAAAAAAAGCATTTGAGTAATTTTCTTCTTTCACTTTTAATTATTTTCTCTCCATTAGCCGGTTCTTTGATTGCTTTGTGTGCTAGAGGAAATCCACGTTTTGCTCAAAGCGTTACTTGCTTTGGGATTTTTATCTCTTTTGCTTCCGTAATTCTTCTTTGGATTAACCTTTGGCCGGACTTTTATTTTCAAACTGATTTTTTTAGATGGTTTAAAGTCGATAGCTTAAGAGTAAATTGGGGAATTCTGTTTGACTCTTTAAGCCTTATCATGTGCTCAGTTGTGACCTTTATCTCTCTTCTTGTTCATATTTATTCAATTGGCTACATGAAGCATGATGAAGGGATCGGCCGTTTTATGGCTTACCTTAGCTTGTTTACTTTTATGATGCTACTTTTAGTGTCAGCCCCGAACGTAGCTCAGCTATTTGTTGGCTGGGAAGGCGTTGGGCTGTCTTCTTATCTTTTGATTGGCTTTTGGTATGAGAAGCCAAAGGCGAATAATGCTGCCTTTAAAGCTTTTGTTGTCAACCGTATTGGAGATGCAGGTTTTATCCTTGGTATTTGTGCTCTTTTCTGGTGTTTTGAGTCTTTAGATTTTTCTGTTATTGTCACAAATCTGGCTCGAAAATCAGCAACCTATATAGAGTTTTGTGGCTATTCTATTCATGTGCTGACTTTAACAGGCATTCTTCTTTTCATAGGAGCCATGGGGAAATCAGCTCAATTTGGACTTCATACTTGGTTGCCTGATGCTATGGAAGGACCAACACCGGTCTCAGCTCTTATTCATGCCGCAACAATGGTCACTGCCGGAGTCTTCTTAATTGTGCGGTTTTCTCCTCTTTATGAATACGCCCCTCTTGCCAGGGAAATAATGGTCATAGTTGGCGCTTTTACGGCTATATTTGCTGCTACTGTTGCCCTTACTCAAAACGACATTAAACGCATTATTGCTTATTCAACCTGTAGCCAATTAGGATACATGATTCTATCTTGCGGGTGCTCGGCTTATGTAGCTGCAATCTTTCACCTTGTCACACATGCCTTTTTCAAAGCGCTTCTCTTCTTGGGGGCAGGATCCGTTATCCACGCTATGTCAGATGAGCAAAACATTCAAAAAATGGGGGGAATTTATAAATTTATTCCAACCACCTATACAATGATATGGATTGGGAGCTTGGCCCTTGCTGGAATTCCATTTTTTGCCGGATACTACTCTAAAGATTTGATTATTTCCTCTGTCTTTTTATCTGGCCATCAAATTGCTTTAGGTGTCAGTTTAATTGCTGCATTGTTAACCGGATTTTATTCTTGGCGCCTATTAATTATTGCTTTCCACGGGAAACCCCGTGCGGATGAACAAGTTATGGCTCATATACATGAATCTCCAACCAGTATGTTATTTCCTTTATATTGTTTGGCTTTTGGCGCGATTTTCAGTGGATGGTTTGGATGGAAATGGTTTATTGATAACTCATGGGGTTTTCATTGGGGACATTCCATTGTAATCCATACAACGACACATTCACATTTACCGATATGGATTGAGTGCGCTCCTATTTTAATGGGTGTGCTGGGGATTACATTAGCAGCCCTTCTTTATAAAGTTTTTCCTTATATTCCTGAAAAACTAGGTCATGGTTCATTTTATAAATTCTTTTACAATAAATGGTATATTGATGAGGTTTATCAATGGCTTTGGGTAAAACCAACATTGATTATCGGAACCATTTTTTGGCGTCAAGGAGATCGAAGAACCATCGACGGCCTAGGGCCAGAAGGGTTCAGTAAAGCTGCACTTTTCTTTTCTAAGGGAAACAGCTCGATTCAAAGCGGCTATACTTATCATTATGCGTTTGTGATGCTCTTTGGGATCATTTTTATAATTACATTTTTCTTTTTCACTCTTTATAAAATGGAGCTTTCCACTTTCATTAATACTTTAAGAGGGCATATATGAGCCTTCCTTTATTAAGCTTAATCATTTTCCTCCCGGTTTCTGGGATATTTTTTATTAGTCTTATAAAGGAAGAGGATACTCGAAATGCGAAAGCTGTTGCTTTATGGATCTCAAGCCTTACCTTTTTAATGAGCCTAATGCTTTTGTTTCAATTTGATTCCTATAATTCTGAGTATCAGTTTGTTGAAAAGCATATTTGGATTGAGGCTTATAATATCCATTACCACCTTGGAATTGATGGAATTTCTCTCTTTTTTATTCTGCTTTCCACCCTTTTAACTCCTTTCTGTATTCTGATCAGTTGGAACAGCATTCAAAAACGTGTCAGAGAATATATGATGGCGTTTTTGCTCCTTGAAACCCTCATGATTGGAGTGTTTTGCGCTCTGGATGTTTTGCTTTTCTACATATTTTTTGAAGGTGTTTTAATACCTCTCTTCTTAATTATTGGAATCTGGGGAGGAGAAAGAAAGACTTATGCTTGCTTTAAGTTTTTCCTTTATACTTTACTAGGTTCCGTATTCATGTTGATTGCGATCATCAAACTGTATAACGAAGCCGGAACTACAGATATCACGGCAATGACTCACCTTTCCTTGACGCCTCATTTACAAAAATGGCTGTGGCTTTCTTTTTTTGCAGGAATGGCTGTTAAAATTCCAATGTGGCCTTTTCATACATGGCTACCAGATGCACACGTCGAAGCTCCAACTGCCGGTTCTGTCTTATTGGCTGCCGTTCTTTTAAAAATGGGCGGGTATGGATTTTTACGTTTTTCTATCCCCCTGCTTCCGGAAGCCTCTCTATTCTTTGCGCCTTATGTTTTTACCTTAAGTATTATTGCCATTATTTATACCTCTCTAGTTGCGCTGGTCCAAACTGATATAAAAAAGCTTATCGCCTATTCATCTGTTGCCCATATGGGATTTGTTACCCTTGGGTTATTCACTCTTAATTTAGTTGGCATGACAGGTGCCGTTATTCAAATGATAAGTCATGGTTTGATTTCCGGCGCGCTTTTTCTCTGCATTGGGATGCTCTACGAGCGTTTTCACACTCGTGACATTGCAAGCTATGGTGGGCTTGTTAAGGCAATGCCCGTCTTTAGTGCTTTTTTCATGTTCTTTATTTTCGCATCCATTGCTTTGCCAGGAACCAGTGGATTTGTTGGTGAATTTTTTGTTCTTTTGGGCATCTTTAAATCTAATTTGGGCTTCGCATTCTTAGCAGTTTTTGGAATGATCTTGGGAGCCGCTTATGCTCTTTGGCTTTATCGCCGCGTCTGTTTTGGCAAACTAATCATAAGCCTTGCAGAAATAAAAGGCATTCAAGATCTCCATCTTGGAGAAAGATTGATTCTTGGTGCTTTAGTTGTCTTGATCTTGTTTCTGGGCGTTTATCCAAAGCCTGTAACAAACATTATCAATAGGTCTATGCGACATATTATTGAATCTTATGAAATTAAAAAGTGAACAGGATAAATTGTTCTAACTCCTCAATGAATTACTTGCCGCACCTTTTCTCCTTGATCATTTGATAGAAAAAATTTAGTGTTTATCCAATTTTCACTTAATTGATTTAGGCTGAAGTTTTAACTTCTGGCTTAGAAAATATAAATGATGACCAACACGTCCATCCCACTTTTAAATGGTGAAATCAAAAAATCTGTAGCGATTGTTCTCATAGGGAACTTCCTTGATTTTTTTGACTTAATGTTGGCTGTTCATTTAACCATCATTTTGACAAAAATTTTTATGCCCGAAGATTCATCCTTGAATCCTCTTTTAACGGTTTTTACATTTTGCTCTTCGTTTTGCATTCGCCCTTTAGCCGCTGTTTTCTGGGGATATATTGGAGACATGATAGGCAGAGTCCCTGTTTTAATATCAACAACATTCTTAATGTCAATTTCTTGCATCTTGATCCCTAACGTTCCCTCTTATGCGGAGTTGGGTATCTTATCAACTGCTGTATTTCTTTGCTTACGTCTTGTGCAAGGCTTTGCATCAGGAGGAGAATGCATTGCAGCAGATGTTTTCATTACTGAAACCGTTCCGAAACCAAAAGTTTATTTTTGCAGTGCTCTTGTTGAAGCAACGTGTTCTCTTGGTGGACTAGCTGCTTGCGGAGTCGGTGCAATTTGCGTATTTCTCTCACCACAGAATGGTTGGAAAATTCCTTTTTACATTGGCTCAGGAGTTGCGGTATTGGGCACAATTGCCAGAAGAACGCTAAAAGAAGCTCCGGAATTTGTAAAAACCTTAGAGAAAAAGAAGAAAAAAAGAAAATTCTTAGACCTTTATCTCTCTCTTGATTTCAAAAATCGAAACATTCCTGCCTTATTTGCCCTGTACCTGTTTCCAGCTATGGCTTTTTACTTTTCTTTGGCATTCCTTCCTTCTGTTCTTGTCAGTCAACTTAAAGTAGAACCCAATACAGTCATGGCCCAAACAACGCTTGTTCTTTTTCTTGTCATGTGTTCTGAAATTAGTTACGGATTATTAGGGTTAAAGTTTCACCCCTTTAAGATCATTAAATTCAAACTATTTTCTCTTTTGCTACTCATGCCAATTTTGGCTGTTAGTTTCAGTGGATTCACAAGTAAGTACGTTGTTTTTATAATTCAAGTTGTTGTTTTGTGTCTTGGTCAAGGGCTCAGTCCTGCAACGCCCCTTATTAACAGAAGCTTTCCCATTCTTGGCAGATATACGCATCTTCTTCTGATATGGTCAATATCGCATTCATTTGTTTACCTAATGACTGCCTATGTGTGTGATCACATCACAAGCTTTCAAGGTATATGCTTAATGCTGTTTATAGCAACTTTGATTTCATTAGGCGGTTTGTATGCTTTTGTCCCAAAAGATAAAATGCTAGAGGTTAAACTCTCTCAGGACTCAACCGATAATATTCCCTGGAAAGAAATTATCGAAGAAGAAGAAAAATATGAAATCTTAGAGCAAAAAGAAAAAGAGCTTTTTATAAAAAAGTGGTTCAAGGAAATTAACAAGTAATGGACCCTGTGGTCGAAACCACAGGGAGATTAGGTTAGTAGCGTAGTTGTGCAATGTTTTAGCTATGTACAATTATACCGCTAATTCCATAGCAAATCCTAAATTGTTATTTACACGGTCGCTTCCAAGCTTGCTTTGTCTTCTTTTGCATCCGCTCTTTTCAAATGTAGGTAAAGCAACAACGGCGCTGCAAGACAAATAGAGGAAAATGACCCAACTAAAATTCCTATAATAATTGGCAAGCTAAATGTTGAAATCACTTTTCCGCCAAAGAAATAAAGCGCAAGCAATGCCAATAATGTCGTAGTGGCTGTCAAAGTGGTTCTTGATAAAGTCTCATTAAGGCTTTTATTGATTAACTCACCAAGCGTCATTTTCTTGTATTTTTTAATATTCTCGCGAATACGGTCAAAAATCACAATCGTATCGTTAATTGAATATCCAGCTGTTATCAAGGTTGCGATAATGGCTGTTTCATTAAACTCAAGCGGGAAAATAGAAAATAGTCCAAGAATTGCAACGCAATCATGAGTCAATGCCATAATAGCGCAAGCTGCAAATTGCCATTCAAAACGAACAGCAATGTAAGCCAGCATAGCAACTAAAGCAAGACCTACAGCTTTCATGCCGTTTTTGACAAGCTCACTGCCAACTTTTGGACCGACCGTCTCAACTTTTCGGTAATCGACATTCGTACCCAAAGTCTCTTTAACTTTTTTAATCGCAACCTCTTGTGTGATTTCTTCGCCTTCTTGTCTTTCAACTTTGATAAGAATATCTTTATCAGCGCCAAATTGCTGCAAAGCAACTTCGCCTAAATGAAGGCCGGATAGCTTTTCACGCAGTTCACTAACATTAGGAACTTCTGGCATACGCACTTCAAAAATATATCCACCCTTAAAGTCGATTCCATAATTGAGTCCTTTTAATGATATACTCAAAACAGAAGCAATAATAACAACCGATGCAATTGTGAATGTAATAAAACGCATCCCAACAAAATTAATATTTGTGTTGTAGGGAACTAGGTGTAACCGGAACCGACGCATAAAAACCCCTTTAAATTGGAAGCTCAGTCACTTTTCTTCTTCTCAGCCAACTAACAATAATTAGGCGAGTTAAAGAAAGTGCTGTAAATAATGAAATCAAAATACCCAAAGCCAACGTCACGGCAAATCCTCGAATTGGCCCTGTGCCAAATTCAAAAAGAACCGCAGCCCCAAAAAGGGTCGTCAAGTTTGAGTCGATAATAGTTGTCATCGCTCGTCTATAGCCAGAATCGATTGCCAAAGTGGGCCTTGCTCCTGCCCTTAACTCTTCTTTGATGCGTTCATAAATTAACACGTTTGCATCAACAGCCATACCGATTGTCAAAGCAATACCCGCAATACCTGGCAATGTTAAAGTGGCTTGCAAAATAGATAGACCTGCAAAAAGCAAAACAAGGTTAAAGATAAGAGCAACGTCTGCAAAAAGTCCAAAGACTGAATAAGACAAGAACATGAAAACAGAAACCATGATAAAAGCCAAAACAGTTGCCCGTTGACCATCATGAATTGAATCTGCACCTAAGCTTGGTCCTACGGTTCGTTCTTCAATGACTTTCAAAGGTGCAGGAAGTGCACCAGCACGAAGCAACAAGGATAGCTCGTTAGCTTCTTTTACTGTAAAGTGTCCACTGATCTGTCCATTACCATCATGAATGATATCTTGGAAAACAGGCGCGCTGATCACCTTATCATCAAGCACAATCGCAAATTGTTTTTTAAGATTTTGTGCTGACATTTCAGCAAACTTACGAGCGCCAATTGAGTTAAATTTTAAACTCACTGCCGGCTGACCATTCTGGTTAAAAGTAGCTTGGGCATCGATAAGGGCTTCACCGCTAACCATGACTTGCTTTTTAACCGCAATATAAGCTTCCTCTCCCACTCCGCGTGTTTCAGTTAAATAGTCACTTCCTAAAGGAGCCACTGGAGGAGAAGAGCCTGGAACCACAGGCACAAGGGTCGCATTACTATCAACCAAACGGAAACTCATCTTAGCGGTGCGTCCAATTAATGCTTTGACTTCAGCAGGATCATCAACACCTGGAAGCTGAACGATAATTCGGTCTTCACCTTGACGTTGAATAATCGGCTCTTTGGTCCCAGATTCATCTACACGCCTTCTAACAACTTCAATAGATTGCTCAATAATGGCTTTATTGCGCTGCGCTAAGGTTTCTGCGCTTAAAGTAACATGAACCATCGTTCCTTGAATTGTGACATCAAGATGAGGATCAATTGTTTTTAAAACTTTCTTGGTTTTATCTGCGTCTTCAGGATTTCGGAGGGTGAAATTCAAAGTTGGAGTTTTGGTTTTATTATCAACCAAAAGACCTGTATAACCGATTTGTTGTTTACGAAGAGACGCACGTGTCTCATCCAAAAGGTTTGTCAAATATTCCTTAGCAACCGCATTCAAGTCCACCTCTAACTGCAGATGCGACCCTCCCCTAAGCTCAAGCCCCAGGTTAATTGTATTATGCATCCAATGAGGCAAATGCTCTAAAGATTTTTGGGTTAAGAGATTTGGCAAAGCAAATAACATTCCCAAAAAACAAACGGTTATAATTGTCCAAAATTTCCAACGTGGGATAGCCAGCATAATTTTATCTCAATCTATTCACTACTTTTTTTCTTAGTTCCTTTTGATTGTGCAGCATCTGCATCATCATTTGCAACAGGGTCGGTTTTTGACATAACTTCAGCAATCATGGAACGACGGACTCGTACCTTTACATCATCTGCAATTTCAAGCTGAATTTCTTGATCACTCACAAGCTTGCTTACAACACCAATAATACCACCATTGGTTAAAACACGGTCCCCGCGCCTTAGATTTTCCAGCATTTGCTGATGTGTTTTCAACTTTTTTTGCTGAGGGCGTAAAATTAAGAAATAAAACACAGCAAAAATAAGAATCAGTGGCAAAAAGCTCATTACATCAAAACCACCAACAGACGAAGCTGGGGTATCTGCTAAAGCATCGGTTATAATTAGACTCATGGTATCTCCTTGTTATAAATATTTCTTTATAGATTCAAAAGGTCTGTCATCCCGGAATCTAGACGAATTGCGCCACTAGGCGCGTAATGAGTCTCGGTATACGGGATCTCATGAAAACTATTAATTGACGTTCTAAGATCCCGCGTATATTAAGTCTCACATCGCTGCAAAGCAGCAGTTCGACTAAATCCCGGGATGACAACCCTGTTTTATTTAAATTCTTCTCTCCATTCAAATTCACCTTTTAACCTACGGCAATAAAGGCAGCGGATTTTTTGGTTTCAAAGTGCTGTCCCTAACTTGGAAAAAAACCCCATCACTATCAGCAACACCAATAACATCTCCGGGCGCAACATTGACAACTTCTCCCTTACCAGGCGCTTTAACAAGTATTTTCTTCATCTTTGCAGTAATGAACATATCGCCGCTACTTCCTTTAATAACGACCATGTTGCCGTAAGCGGGAATTCTAGCCCCAGCGTCCTTTACAACGCCACCAGCTGCTGCTCTAATTGTTGTTGCCTCTGGCCCTGTTCCTGTTGGTTTTATAATAATCCAATCACTAACAGTGTTGTCCGGCAGTTTTTGACCAAATCCTTGTACAACTTTTCCTTTAATTGGCCATTGGTATCCTGACGGTGAGGTCACAGCTGGCGTGGTTGGCGTGCTTCCTGCTGCTCCTGTCGCCGCAACATCACCTGAAGGAACAACTGAAGTCACTCCATCTCCAACATTACCGACAGCAGATTGTGCAGCATCAGCCCCTGGCACTTTTGGATTCAAACCAACCCCATCACCGCCCGCAGCAGTTCCTTCTTCAAGAGGCTTTACCGCAACATCACCCTCTTCCACTGGAACTGGGGATTTATTGGAATCTGATTCGTCTTTTACGTGAACAACTAAACGTTGACCTGGCACCACCCTATAAGGCTCTTTCAAACGGTTGATTTTAATAAGCTCATTCTCGCTCATACCATATTTTTGGGCGATGTCAGTCACTGTTTCCCCTTTTTTCACAACATGATAGGGATTTAAACGTTTCACATACACAACCTCAGAGGGCGGCTCTTCACGCGAACAAGCTACAACGAGCGCCGCTAATAAGATGGTCATGTAAATCTTTTTCGTCATCCAGCAAATACTCCTTCAAGCATATCTTTCGTCGGCACATGAGTAAGGTTTAAAGAAAGGGGGGTAATAGAGACATACCCATTCATTAATGCATCTAAATCGGTACCTTGGGTAGATATACCCTTACAGTTTTGGTACCGATGATTTCCTGGCCCGACCCAAAAATAAGGACACCCTCTTGGATCTAACCCTTCTACGATAAAATCCTGACTTTGACGATGCCCTTGCGTTGTTACTTTAATTCCTTTAACAGAAGATACAACCATATCAGGAAAATTAACATTAATTAAAACATTTGAAGGAATGTTTTTCATTTGTCCAGTCAGATTTTTTAAAACAATTTCTCCATAATGCTCTGCTGTCGCCCATTTGGCTGGATGAGGGCGAAGCGTTACCATACTCAAAGAAATTGATGGGATTCCTAAAAGCGTTCCTTCAATAGCGCCAGCAATTGTACCTGAATAGGTAATATCCTCTGCGATATTTCCACCATTGTTCACGCCCGACAAGACTAAGTCAGGCAAGTTATTTTTCATAACATGATAAACCGCTAACAACACACAGTCAGTCGGAGTGCCACTAACCGCATATTTCTTGCTTGAGACTTCCCTAATTCTAAGCGGCTCATGAAGGGTTAAAGAGTGACTAGAGCCACTTTGCTCCTGCTCAGGCGCTACAATCCACACATCATCCGAAAGAGTGCGGGCTAATCTTTCCAAAACTTTTAGGCCAGGCGCATGAACACCATCATCATTTGTTAAAAGAATACGCATAGTGAATCGCTTTTTGTCCTGTTGGCTTTTAGCAGAAAATATCTATGTATTAAAATATTTGTTCAAAATACACCAATAGCCTCATCAATGCTAGTCATCAAACTTAATTCTTTCTGCTTTTTCCTCAAAATCTTGACTTTTCTTCTTCACATCTTGTAGTATTCCCCTTAATCAGGTGACTGGATGATCGCTGGAATTTTTAATTCTGGAGGAAAGTCCGGGCTCCAAGCAGACAGAGTGCCGGATAACGTCCGGCGGGGATAGCCAAAAGGTTATCTTTAGGGAAAGTGCCACAGAGAATATACCGCC
>JAIEPD010000050.1 GCA_019749935.1 Alphaproteobacteria bacterium | reverse complement strand
CATTAACGATAATCACCATTTAAAAAATTCCTTAAGATATCATAACCGCAATGCGTTAAAATTGCTTCAGGATGAAATTGAACGCCTACAACTGGCAATTCTTTATGAGAAAAAGCCATAATTTCATCATCCATGCTGGTCGCTGTTATTTCCAAACAGTCGGGTAGATTATCATTTGAAACAACTAGTGAATGATACCGAGTGACTCTAAGAGGATCTGGTAAGTCGCGAAAAATGCCGGTTGCTTTGTGTAGTATCATGCTTGTTTTTCCATGCATAGGATTTTGAGCTCTAATTATATCACCACCAAAGGCTTTTCCAATACATTGATGTCCTAAACAAACCCCTAAAACAGGAATTTTGGACCCAAAATGTTGAACCACTTGATTGGAAACGCCTGCCTCATCCGGAGTGCAAGGCCCAGGTGAGATCACAATATGATCCGGATTTAATCGTTCAATTTGTTTTAGCGTTAGGCAATCGTTACGATACACTGCAACTTCGTGCCCTAACTCTTGTGCATAGCGGGCTAGGTTATACACAAATGAGTCATAATTATCGATAAGTAGTATCATATAATCCACTAGTTAGAATTAAAGGATGCACTCGTCTTTACCCTATCGTGTTTCAAAACTGGATCGCCACGCTCCGCTCGCGATGACGTAATTTTTGTCGTCATTGCGAGGAGCCTCATATGGTTTCTGGGGCGACGCGGCAATCTAGACAAATCCATTTTTGATTTTCCTTAGGTGTAAAAACTAAGTGCCTATAATTCTAACTATGAAGGTCTATAGGTAAACAATTGGTAAAAATTTTGATAAACTTTCATTTTGCTCCAAGAATTGGAAGTCCCAAGCAACGTTGACAACCTGGCATCTCAGTCGGAATTGTAAATGCTAAATCTGGGCTACTTTCGGTTAACGTTGGTCTATGAAAATTTAATATTTGGTTGATTGCTGCCGTTTGAAGGCTATTTCCAATTTCTTCATCAAAACCAGCTTTCTCTACTAAAGCCCGCGCAAATAACACTTTACCAGCCAAACATTGTAATCCTTCTGTAAGATGTCCTGCATCATGTTTGGGTGGTTTTCCGCTTTTAAATAAAGCTCTTATTCCGTGTTCATATTGAGCAGCAGCAGCTGGAAAACAAAATTGTGTAATGCATGAAATCATTTGTTCTTCGTTATACATTTCATATTCTGTTGTCGCTGCAGGCAGGGACGGAGGTAATTCAGCTTCTGTAATCTCTTTTAAGAGGATGCGGTCTTCTGTTGCTTTTGGAGAAGAATAGCCAGCTGTCTCTTTAAAAGGAACCAAACCTGCAGCAAGAGTTTTAAAATACACAGGTACTTTTTTGAGCAAACCAATTTGATCTGCTAGTAAAGCTGTGCCAGTAAGAGCAGGATGTCCTCGAAGAGTATTTAAAGCGCCTATTGTTTCTGGTGATATGTCATTCATAACATCCATAGCATCTACCGAAGCCTCTGCTGTGCCAATCCACAACAAACCCAACAAGCTTAAGAAAAATACTCTCATTTTCATAAAAACTCTCCTCAATATAATAATCAAACAATGGCTAACAGGGATGCATTGCCGCCAGCAGCCGTAATATCTTGGGTAAAGGTGCGCTCACTCATAAAACGCAGCAAATAATTAGGGCCGCCAGCTTTGGGGCCCGTACCGGAAAGGCCTTCACCGCCAAAGGGCTGAACGCCGACGACAGCGCCAATCATGTTGCGGTTTACATATAGGTTGCCAACTTTTGCGCGTGCACAGACCTGTTGAATTGTCGATTCTAAACGACTGTGAACCCCCATCGTAAGCCCATATCCAAGCGAATTAATATCTTCAATCACTTGGTCAAGATACTCACCTTTGTATCTAACGATATGCAAGATGGGGCCAAAGACTTCTTGTGGTAAATCGCGAACCGAAGACAATTGCCAGACTTGCGGCGCGATAAAATTTTCCTCATTCAAGGATTCGGGCAATTCGCATTTGTATAAAAGTCTCGCCTGCGCAGGGCTTTGTTCAAGTTCATCTAAATATTCTAATAACCCTTGCTTTGCATTCCTATCAATGACAGGGCCGACATCGGTTGAAAGAAGTGCTGAGTTGCCAACGGTAAGCTCCTCCATTGCACCCTTCAGCATATCTAATAAGCTGTCAGCAACATCATTTTGAACCAATAAGAGACGCAAAGCCGAACAGCGTTGCCCAGCGCTTTGAAAGGCTGACGTAATGACATCTTTTACAACTTGCTCTGAAAGGGCGGATGAATCAACAATCATCGCATTAATTCCGCCTGTTTCCGCAATAAACGGCACAATCGGCCCCTTACGTTCCGCCAAAGTTAGGTTAATAGAATGAGCTGTATCGTTAGATCCTGTAAAGGCAACGCCCGCTATACGATTATCTTTGATAATGATATCAGAGAACTGACTGCCCGATGTGATTAAAAGCTGTAAGGCACCTTTTGGAATGCCAACTTTATAAGCCAAATTTACAACTAACTGAGCGACATGTGGCGTGGGAGCTGCCGGTTTAGCAATAACGCAATTTCCAGCGCCCAAAGCTGCTGCAACTTGCCCAATAAAAATAGCCAAAGGGAAATTCCAAGGACTAATGCAGGCAAAAACGCCACGTCCATGATACGAAAGTTGATTTAATTCACCTGTTGGCCCTGGCAGAACGAGAGGCTGACCTTGATAAAGGCGGACTTGTTGAGCGTAATAATAGCAAAAATCAATAGCTTCTCTGACTTCAGAGACGGCATCATTTACAGTCTTTTTACCTTCTAAAACCAACAGGTGAATGAACTGAACCATATGATGCTGAATAATGTTACCCAAATGATCAAGACATTCAGCTCTTTCTTCAGGAGAAGTTTTGCTCCATTTTTCAAAGTGAGAAGATCCTATTTCAACAGCATGATAAAGGGCCGATTCGCTGGTTAAGGGAATATCTTGCAAAGTTTGAGGTAACCTTGCAAGTTCTTGATCTAAATTTTCTAAAAGAATTTCATCAGATAAGTCAACGCCATCAGAATTAATCCGCTGCGGTAATAACAAAGCTTTTGGCAACGGAATGCTGGGATGAGGTTTTCCATTAAGTTTTTCTGCTTCTTTGAATGGATTTGCAGTAAGCAAGTTTATGGGGCGCTTTGTATCATGAATTTGATTTACAAAGGAACTGTTGGCGCCATTTTCCAGCAAGCGTCTCACTAAATAACTTAAAAGATCTCGATGTTCTCCAACAGGGGCATAAACGCGGCAAGGGATTCCATATTCTGTGTTTTCCGTAATTTGGTGATAAAGACTTTCACCCATTCCATGCAGGCGCTGAAATTCATAATCCGTAATCCCCTTCACCTTTGCCATTTCATAAACGGCGCTCAAGGTGTAGGCATTATGGGTTGCAAATTGAGGATAAATCCATGTTGGTGATTCCAGCATTTTTGCTGCACAACGGAGGTAAGAGACATCTGTATATACCTTTTGAGTGTAAACAGGATAGTTTTTGAGGCCCTGTTCTTGGGTGCGTTTTATTTCTGAATCCCAGTATGCCCCCTTTACAAGACGAATATTAATGCGTCTGTTATGATGTTTGGCAAGATTGACTAGCCAATCAATAACGTAAGGTGCCCGTTTTTGATAGGCTTGTACCGCAAGCCCCAAACCACACCAATCTTTAAGATCTGGGTGCGCAAATACCTCTTGAATGATCTCAAGAGACAGCATAAGACGCTCGGACTCTTCGGCATCAATCGTAAGTCCAACATTAAATTCTTTGGCTTTTTGAGCTAATTCGAGAACTTTGGGCGTTAATTCTTTTAAAACCCGTTCCTTTTTGGCAATTTCGTAACGCGGGTGTAACGCTGATAATTTAACTGATAAACTTGGCATTTCAAAAACGGATGGTTTTTTTTGTGCGGTCTCTCCAATAGCAATAACAGCCTTTAGGTAAGCATCAAAATATCGATTTGCGTCATGCTGTGTTCGTGCACCTTCGCCCAGCATGTCAAATGAATGTCTGTATCCTTTTTTCTCGTCTTCAGAGGCTCGCTTAAGGGCTTTTTCGATTGTTTCACCCATCACAAATTGATGCCCCATGATTTTCATGGCTTGCGTCATGATCTGCCGAATCAAGGGTTCCCCAAATCGGCGAATGAGCGAAGGAATAACTGAAAACAAGCTTTTGGAATTTGCCCCCCAGTTTAAAACTTTGCTGGTGGTCAAAAGTCCCAAGTTGGCAATTTTAGCTAGAAAATTATCTTCTTCTTGGCTGCTCCAATCACTGGAGCTTATTTTGTCACGAATGAATTTTGTCTTTGTTTTTGTATCAGGAATGCGAAGAAGCGCCTCTGCCAAACACATCATCGCAAGGCCTTCTTGACTGCTAAGCTGATGGGTTTGCAAAAAGGCTTCAATGCTGACTGCTTTTGACTTTTGCGCTCTAACTCCTTCAATTAATTGAATGGTGATAGCTTCTATGCTTAAAGCTTGATCTTCTGAAAATGGAATTTTATTTAACAAAAACTGAACAGCATCTTCTTCAGATATTCGGTAATTTTGCTGCAGCGTTTCCCATGATGACATCAGTTCTTTGGTGGGATGAGTAGGTTTATTTTTTTCATTCGAACATAAAATCATAACTTTAGGTGCTCAAGATCAAAGTGTGCATTATTTTTTTATAGTGAAATCGATCATACTTAAAAAAAATAAATTGATACAGTTTTTAATAAAAAAATAAAGGATTTTTCTTTTTTAATACTCATAGTTTTTCCGTAGATATGCTTTTGTGTCTCACTTTTCTATCCCCCCGAAAGGTCGCGCGATTTATTTCTTGACGCTTTGATGTAATTTAGGCTTTGATCGAGTCATAATATTATCAAAGGGTATGGATGCCTTTGCCTGAGACTGTACTTTCTTCTAATCTACCAAAGCACATTGCTATTATTATGGATGGCAATGGTAGGTGGGCAAAATCTCGGAATCTTCCGACCATAGCAGGTCATAAAGCTGGCGCTGAAATGGCCCGAAGGATTACCGAATATGCATCTAAAATGGGAATTAAGTATCTGACACTCTACACTTTTTCTTCAGAAAATTGGCTTAGAGAAAAAAGTTGGATTGATGATTTTATGGGTTTGTTACGTTGGTATTTGCGTAATGAATTCAAAGAATTAATGAGAAATGGTGTGCGTATCCAAGTTATAGGTGATCGCACTCTTTTTGCAAAAGATATCCAAGAGCTTATTTCTGAAACCGAAGAGAAAACAAAAAACAATACAGCGATTACTGTTCTGTTGGCCCTTAGTTATGGTAGCCGTGATGAAATTACGCGCACCTTTAAAAAGTTAGCTCATAAAGTAAAGGCAGGCGATTTGGACCCTTCTGAGATTACAGTGGAGACGATCTCAGAAAATTTAGATACAGCTGATTTTCCTGATCCGGATCTTTTGATCAGAACTAGCGGGGAAAAGCGTATTAGTAATTTCCTGTTATGGCAAATGGCTTATACTGAATTTGTTTTTGTGCCCGATTTATGGCCAGATTTTAGTGAAGAAGGTTTTGAGAAAGCAATTTACGAATATCAGCAAAGGGGTAGGCGGTATGGACTGTATACTTCCTCGTAAAAAAATGGACGAGATCTGGGTTCGGACCTTAAGTGGTTTCTTCGCCATTTTGTTTGCCGTAACAGCGACTTACGTTGGCTTTCCCTATTTTGATATTTTAGGCATTGTTGTGCTTATGGGCCTTTTGCGTGAATGGTCAAGACTGGCGATTTTATCTGTATTTCACCCAGTATGCTGGGTTGCTGTGATCCAGACTCTTTTCACTTTGTATGTAGAGGTGCCGAATTGGATACACCTTGGTTTAGTTGCAGCTTCAACCCTCTTTTCTTTGCAGTGGTTGATGCGTTCGCATCCTTTTCATCGTACTTTGTTGTTTTTAACAGGGTGCTTTTATATCTGCATTCCAACCTTTATTTTAATGACTTTAAGTCACAAAGGTGCTGACTATCGCTTCTTTTTATTATGGATGTTTTCTTTAGTTTGGGCCACCGATGTCGGGGCTTATTTTATGGGACGTATGCTAAAAGGGCCAAAATTAGCGCCAAGAATCAGTCCTAATAAGACATGGGCTGGTTTTTTTGGCGGAATTTTTTGGGCTGTCGCTTTGGGTATTGGTTTGAATCAATACTTTCATATTGAATCCTTGCTAACGACACCTTTCTTTGTTATTTTGCTGACGATTCCTGTGGCGTCTCATTTCGGTGATTTGCTAGAGTCTTATATCAAGCGTCACTTTGGTGTAAAAGATGCTGGCAATTTAATCCCTGGCCATGGCGGACTTTTGGATCGTTTGGATAGTTTACTTTTGGTTGGTTTGATTGCAGGGGTCTTTATCCTTTTTGGGTGGATTCAGTAAAGGTCTAAAAAATGGCAAAAAAAAGAGTTACAGTCCTTGGGGCAACAGGGTCCATTGGATGCAGTGCAGTTGATTTACTCTATCATCATTCAGACTCTTTTCAAGTTATTGCTTTAACTGGCGGTAATAACGTCCAGGACCTGATTCAAAAATCATTACTTTTAAAACCCCAATTGGCAGTCATTAAAGACCCTAATCTTTACAATGAGCTTAAAGAGGGCCTGTCAGGCACAAACATTCAGGTTGCAGCTGGCGAGGCCGCTATTGTTGAGGCAGCCCAAATGCCGGCCGATACAGTTGTTTCGTCCATATTAGGAACGGCAGGTCTTTTGCCGACTTTGGCTGCAATTAAACAAGGCGCCACTGTCGCCCTTGCCAATAAGGAATCTTTGGTTGCGGCAGGGTCGCTTATGACAAAAGCACTTAAAGAGTATGGAGCAACTTTGCTGCCCGTGGATTCTGAGCATAGTGCTATTTTCCAATGCTTTGAAAATCATAATAGAGCGTCAGTTGAAAAGATCATTCTAACAGCATCAGGGGGTGCGTTTTTAAACAAACAGCTCCATGAACTATCAGAAATCACGCCAGAGCAAGCAACAAAGCATCCAAACTGGAATATGGGCGCTAAGATCACGGTTGATAGTGCAACCCTTGTTAATAAAGGCTTAGAGCTTATTGAAGCGCACTATTTATTTGATATGCCAGAACCTCAAGTTGATGTGGTTATTCACCCGCAATCCATTATTCATTCAATGGTTGCTTATCATGATGGGTCTGTATTGGCACAACTTGGAACTCCTGATATGCGAACACCAATAGCCTATAGCCTTGCGTGGCCAAATCGCATAACGACAGCAGTTAAAAAACTATCTTTGGCTGAGATTGGAAGTTTGACATTTTTCCCTGTTGATCTTAAACGTTTTCCAGCCCTTCGTCTTGCAAGGCAAGCCCTTAAAGAGGTCAGAGGACTTGTTTTCAACGCAGCCAACGAAATTGCCGTGGAGGCCTTTTTGAATCGCCGAATCACATTTTTAAATATTGTTGAGGTGGTTGAAGAAATATTAGAGTGCACTCAATTCACCCAGCCAACAAGCTTAGAAGAAGTGTTAGAGCAAGATAGATTGGTTAGGCAAGAAACAAGAGATTATCTTTCTTTGCCTTTGAGTGCGTAGAGTAATATATTGACATATGGTTACTCGGTAAGAAATTTTGATCCTGATCCTTGCTAAAAAAGACAAATCACCTTAAATATAGGGTATGCAAGATCTCCCTTTTATTCATCTTCGGCTTCACAGTGCCTATTCTCTAGCAGAAGGGGCAATCCACACAAAAAATATATCGAAATTGTGTAAAATCAATGATATGCCGGCAATCGGCATAACAGATACAAACAATTTATTTGGCGCACTTGAAATTGCGATGGTCTGCGCAGAAGAGGGAATTCAACCGATTATCGGATGCCAAGTAAATCTTTCCTTTGCTGATAAAACGCCCTTTGCTCCGATCGTGTTATTGGCGCAAAGCGAAGAAGGGTACTTGAATTTATTGAAACTTGTTAGTCATTCTTACTTGCGAAGCGAGAGCACTGATGGTCCTTATCTGACCTTAGGTGAGCTTGGTGAAAAAAGCGAAGGTTTGATTGCTTTAACAGGTGGGCATATGGGCCCGATTGGTCGTTTTCTTGTAATGCAGGAACGGGAAAAAGCCGTTCAGCTTTTAAAAACCTTTCAGGAAATTTTTAAAGATCGTCTTTATATCGAGTTAATGCGTCATGGCTTAGCAGAACAAAAACGTCTTGAGCCGCAATTTGTTGAACTGGCTTATGAGCATAACATTCCCATCGTTGCAACCAATGATGTGTTTTTTGATAAGCCCGATATGTTTGAGGCGCATGATGCACTTTTGTGCATTGCAGAAGGCAGTTATGTAAGTCAGGACGCAAGACGAAAAGTAACGCCTCATCATTATTTTAAAACAAGCGATGAAATGAAAAAGCTTTTTCAGGATTTGCCTGAGGCTGTTCAAAATACAGCCCTTATTGCTCAGCGATGTCATTTTATGCCGCGTTCTCACAAACCCATTCTTCCTCCTTATCCAGCAGAATCAGGACTTACTGAGACAGAAGAACTTCGCCTGCAGGCCAAAGCAGGCCTAGAGAAACGATTAGAGCAAGAGGTCTATCCTTTACACAAAGATGCATCGACTCATGCTGACACGCGTGAAGCTTACTTTAAGCGCCTTGATTATGAGCTTGGTATTATCGAAAAAATGGGTTTTCCAGGTTATTTTTTGGTGGTTTCAGATTTTATCAAATGGGCAAAAGAGCAGGGGATTCCAGTAGGGCCGGGACGAGGGTCTGGAGCTGGGTCTCTGGTTGCTTGGGTTTTAACCATTACGGATATGGATCCAATCCGTTTTAATTTGCTGTTTGAGCGTTTTTTAAATCCAGAACGTGTTTCAATGCCGGATTTTGACGTGGACTTTTGCCAAGATAGGCGTGATGAGGTTATTCAATATGTGCGCGGTAAATATGGGGATGATCGGGTTGCGCACATTATCACCTTTGGTAAATTGCAAGCGCGAGCGGTTATAAGGGACGTGGGACGTGTTTTGCAGATGCCTTATGGGCAAGTTGATCGTATCAGTAAACTTATCCCCAACAATCCAGCAAATCCAGTGACGCTAGAGCAAGCGCTTGAGTTGGAACCAGCATTAAAGCAGCAAAAAGAAGAAGACGAAACCGTTGCAAGGTTGATTAATATAGGCGTAAAGCTAGAAGGGCTTTATCGCCATGCTTCAACCCATGCTGCGGGCGTTGTTATTGGTGATCGTCCTTTACACGATTTGGTCCCACTTTATAGGGATGAAAAGTCTGTTCTTCCAGCAACTCAATTTAATATGAAATACGTTGAGGCTGCAGGGCTTTTGAAGTTCGATTTCTTGGGCCTTAAGACTCTGACAGTGATTGAAAAGTGTTGCCAGCTGCTGCGCGCAAAGGGAATCGATTTGCAAATTGGAACGATCCCCCTTGATGATCCCAAAACATTTGAACTTCTTTGCAAAGTTGAGGTTGTTGGCGTGTTCCAATTGGAAAGTGCCGGCATGCGCGATGTTCTAAGAAAGCTTAGGCCTGATCGTTTCGAAGACCTTATCGCGCTTGTGGCGTTGTATCGTCCAGGACCAATGGATGATATTCCTCGCTATTTGGCTTGTAAGCATGGCGAGGAAAAAGTGAGTTATCTTCACCCCTCTCTTCAGCCAATACTAGAGCCAACCTATGGTGTTATGGTCTATCAAGAACAGGTCATGCAAATTGCGCAGGTTTTGGGTGGGTATACTTTAGGAGGCGCAGATCTTTTAAGACGTGCAATGGGTAAGAAAATCAAATCGGAAATGGATGCCCAGCGTGCCTTATTTACCGAAGGGGCTATTAAAAATGGCGTTGAACCTGCTGTTGCAAGTCAGATTTTTGATCAAATGGCAAAGTTCGCTGGTTATGGGTTTAACAAATCGCACTCGGCCCCTTATGCCTTGCTTGCGTATCAAACAGCTTATTTAAAGGCTAATTATCCGCTTGAATTTTTTGCCGCAACCATGACCTATGATATGCACAATACAGATAAGATTAATGTGTACAGGCAAGATCTGGAACGAGCCAATATTCCTTTATTACCACCTGATTTAAATTGTTCAGACGTTGAATATACGGTCGAAGGAAACGCTGTGCGCTATGCTTTGGCTGCTATCAAAAACGTTGGCGCTCAAGCAATGGAAACCGTAATTCTTGAACGAAAAGCAAATGGCTCTTATAAAACATTGGGTGATTTAGCGGCGCGCCTTGACCCAAGGGCTGTGAATAAGCGTCAACTGGAAAACTTAGTTGCAGCGGGAGCCTTAGATAGCATTCATAAAAACAGGCAACAAACCTTTATCGCCATCGATATGATTTTGGCGCAAGCACAATTGACCCGTCAGGAAAAACAAAATAAACAAGCTTTGTTATTTGGCGGGGGTAAGGGAGAAAGTAAAGCTGTAAGCATTACAGTCCCATCTTGTGATGAATGGAATATGCTTGAAAAATTGCAAAAGGAATTTGATGCGCTTGGGTTTTATTTAAGTGCACATCCTTTGGATATGTACCGCGATGTTCTGGCAAGTCTGGGTTTGACTCAAAGTCATAATTTACTTGGAAAGGCAAGTTCAACGCAATCCAATGTCAATTTGGCAGGTATTATTCTGTCAAAACAAGAGCGAACCTCTAAGACTGGGCAAAAATTTGCTTTTGTTTCGCTTTCTGATGCCTATGGCGTCTATGAGGTCGCCTTTTTCTCTGAAACTTATGCTCAAATCAGAGACAAGCTTGTTCCTGGAAAAGCCGTTTTTATCAGTGCCGCATTAAGGGCCGATGGAGAAGGATATCGTTTGACAGGGCAAGGCTTAGAGTCTCTTGATCAGAAAACTCAAAATCAAAATGTATTTTTATGGGCTGATGAAACATTGGACATTAAGGCGCTAAAAAGTATTTTGGCAAGTTGTTCTAAGGGATCGGCCGCAGTTCATTTGGGAATTGTGATTTCAGGTCTTCCAAATCTTCGAATGGTTTTGCCTGACCGATACGAAATTACCGCTGATCATCGTTCTCGTTTAATGAGCGTGGCTGGTATTAAAAGCAGTGAAAAAGAAGAGGTTAAGAAAAGAGCCTAGTCTTTTCGTGATTTGCTAACGAAAAGAGACGGTTCTTTTCTTGAGTAAGCCATTATTTTGTGGTACTCTTTCTTAAAAGTTACGAAAACGAGTTAAAACAATGTTTCGTTCTGCTTTAACCTATTTAGAAAAAAACTGGATCAATCTTGAAGATCGAAAACCTCTCATTGTTAGAGGTGCAAGGCAAGTTGGAAAAACTTGGCTTATAAGAGAGCTTGCAAAAAATATCAACAAACAATTAATTGAAATCAACTTTGAGCGTGACCCTCAAATTAAGTCCCTATTTGAAACTAACAACCCAGAAGTTATCTTGCAAAATCTAGAAATCTATTTGGGGAAAAATATTGAACCTACTTCAAGTCTCCTTTTTCTTGATGAAATTCAAGATGCTCCTGAAGTTCTTGCTAAATTAAGATGGTTTTATGAAGAAACTCCAACTTTGTCTGTTGTAGCTGCTGGATCATTACTGGAATTTATCCTTCATGATCATAGTTTCAGTATGCCTGTTGGACGTATCACTTACTTACACCTTGAGCCTCTTTCTTTCGAGGAATTTTTAAAAGCCATTAATGAGGAGCAAGCCTTAGAGTTTTTACAAAAACTCACTATATCGCCAATTCCTTCAGAAATTCCTATTCTAATTCATCATAAACTTCAGGATCATATGAGGAGTTATCTCCAGATTGGCGGTATGCCGGCCTCTATTCTAGCTTGGGTTAACCAGGGAGCAAATCATGCCTTAAGAATCCAAGAAGATCTTTTAGCAACTTATCGTGATGATTTTTTTAAATATAAAGGGCGTATTGACGTTCAAAAACTAGAAACTTTATTTAAAGCAGTACCGTCACAACTTGGCGAAAAGTTTGTGTATTCAAAAACTGATAAGACCATACAATCAGCCGC
Organism: Alphaproteobacteria bacterium; assembly: GCA_019749935.1. Taxonomy (GTDB): domain Bacteria; phylum Pseudomonadota; class Alphaproteobacteria; order Paracaedibacterales; family CAIULA01; genus CAIULA01. The sequence continues at coordinate 10,058 of JAIEPD010000050.1, read as the reverse complement.
AGCAAAACATATTTTATCTTTATTTAACAAAGCTCGTATCGCTCATATAGTGAGGCATTCCGCTGGTAATAAAGTTCCTTTGGCAGCAGAAGTTAAGGATAAATCATTTAAACAAATTTTTTTGGATATTGGGCTTGTGAATCGTATATTAGGCAGCCCTGATGTGAATATAACAGGAGGGATAGCAGAACAACTTGTAGGGCAAATGCTTCGTTGTCTTTTTCCATTTTTTATAGAGCCCTCTCTCTTTTATTGGAATCGTGAAGAAAAAGGCTCAAATGCAGAAATTGATTATATAATAGAGCATAATAACCAAATTGTTCCAATAGAAGTAAAATCAGGAAGCACCGGCAGTTTAAAATCGTTGCATCAATTTATGCATGCAAAAAAATTATCACTTGCTGTGCGTATTAATGATGATCGCCCGAGCGTTACTCCTGTAAATACAAAGCTTAATGATGGGACAGAAGTATCATATACACTTTTATCTATCCCTTTTTATCTAGTAGGGCAACTTCATAGACTATTGAATGAAATTTAATGATTTACCGCATCAAACCATTTTTGCTTTGAATCATGCTCATGATTTCTTTGCGCATGTTATTATCTGATTTCAATAATCCAGTGACTTGGCAGGTTATCATACTAGATCCTGGTTTATTAATGCCTCTGGACGTCATGCAATGATGATTTGCCTCTATGACGACAATGACTCCCTGAGGTTGCAGGATGTGATCAATAGTATCAGCAATTTCTGCTGTCATTTTTTCTTGAATTTGAAGGCGTTTGGCGAAAATCTCAACAACTCTGGCAAGTTTGCTGATACCAACAACGCGTTTATTAGGAAGATAAGCAACATGGGCAACGCCGATAATGGGCGCAAGATGATGTTCGCAATGGGATTCAAAGCGAATATCGCGTAGAAGGACGATTTCATTATAACCAGCGACTTCCTTAAAAGTTTTGGCCAGATAAGCAGTGGGGTCTGTTTCATAGCCACTGAAATATTCTTCAAAGGCTTTAATGACTCTGGCCGGGGTCTCAATTAATCCTTCACGTTCAGGAGAGTCCCCTGTCCATGCAATTAATGTTCGGACTGCTGCTTCGGCTTCTTCTCTTGTTGGGCGCATAATACTCACTTAAATTTAAAGACTAATTGATTGAAGTTGATTCGAAAGGACTGTCAAGCGAGAAGGCAGGGACTTCAACTTGAAATCGATCGCCATTTTCTTTTTCCATAACGTAAAAACCAACCATTATCCCAGAGGGGGTTGGAAGTGGAGTCCCGCTTGTATATTCATAAGTATCGCCGGGTTTAAAAAATGGCTCTTCACCGACCACCCCATCTCCCCAGACTTCTTGGATTCTACCAAACCCATCCGTGATTTTCCAATATCGTTTTCTAAGCTGAAATCGCTCTTCTCCTAGGTTTTCAATGCGAATATGATAGGCCCATAAAAACTCGTTACTCTCTGGAATAGACTGACCGTCTAGATAGATCGGATACACTGTGATGCGAACAGTTTCAGTTGTTTGGCTGTAAGAGAGGAGTTGTTGCATTTTATCTTCCTCGAAATTTTGTATTCTTTTTATGGTACAAGCTATAAGCAGGTCACTTTTTTATAACGAAAATGTACAAGTGTTGCTATAGTACTGTTATTGTATCATTTTTTGTGCTCCTGATGACACCAAGATTTTGAGGTTTTTTAAAGTATGGCTGATAAATTCGATGAATTTTTAGAAGAAGTAGAACAAGATATTAGGCACGAACGGATAGAAAAGCTATGGAAACAGTATGGTAAAACCATAATCATTGCGGTTGTTGGCGTGTTGGCTTTAACGGGCGGATTTATGGCTTGGAAAAATCATCAGCATAAAGAATATTTAGTTCTTTCTGAGCAATTTGTGGGAGCGCAAAACCTTCTTGCTCAAGGAAAAACCACAGAAGCGATCGGCGTGATGCAAGCTCTTTCGAAAGGGTCTCACCATGGATATGCAATTTTGGCAAGATTTCTAGAAGCAGCCCTTTTATCTAAAGAAGGATCCGGACAAGATGTAAAGGGAGCTCAAGCTATTTATGACGCTATTGAAAAGGATAGAAATGCGGAGCAGCATTTCCGCGATTTAGCAACTTTCTTTAGAGTGAATCTTGAGATTGATCGCCTTTCTAATACTCCAGATGCAGCCGTTATCAAAAATCTTATAGATGCACTTGAGCCTTTAACAAAGCCGGATAATCCTTGGCATTCTCTTGCAAAGGAGTTAAAAGGATTGCTTCTCTATAAGCAAAATAAAACAGCAGAAGCATCGGAAATTTTTATTTCCTTGATACAGGATGCAAAATCTCCAACAGAACTTAGAATGCGAGCTCAGCTTATGAGTCAGGTTTTGGTGGGATATTTATCTGAAAACAAAGAGGCCAAGAAAGATTAAGGGACCTTATGAAAAGAATTAATAAACTTATAATGACGGCTACTTGGGCCGTTTTTATCTTATTCGCTTTTATCTTATCAGGGTGCGATACAAAAGATACAACGCCTCTTCCAGGGGACAGAGAGTCCTTCATCATTTTGAATCAATCTTTACTTCCTGAGCCCACAATCGTTCAGCAACCTGTTATCCTTACAACTCCTATTGTGAATCAAAGTTGGCCTCAAGTTGGGGGCAATACCGCACACTCGATGCCGCCCTTGATTTTGGCAGAAAAACCACAAAAAGTATGGGAAGTCAGTATGGGTTACGGCTCTAATGATGAACAACGATTGGTTGCTGGTGTTGTTGTTGAGCAAGGTGTGGTTTATGGAATGGATTCCTCTGGAACAGTTTATGCAATTAATGCAACTTCGGGTGAATCTTTGTGGAATCAGTCAACAACACCTGAAGATGAGCGCGGCCAACCTTTTGGCGGAGGCGTTTCTGTTGATCAGGGCGTTTTGTACGCAGGAACCTCATTCGGTGAGGTTTTGGCAATGGATCCAAAAGATGGAAAAATTCTATGGCGAGCCAGTGCTATGTCACCGATCAGGTCAGCTCCGACAGTAAAAGATGGGCGTGTTTACATTGTAACCATTAGCAATGAAACGCATGCTTTTGATGCTAAAACAGGGACAGCTATATGGAGTCATTCAGGAATTGTTGAGCAAGCCACGTTGTTAGGTTCGGCAAGTCCAGCCGTTGTTGATAACGTTGTTATCGTTGCCTACTCTTCTGGGGAAGTTACAGCGTTGCAAGCAGAAAATGGTCATGTATTGTGGGCAGATATGCTCACTTCGGCCGTAAGAATTGACACTGTTTCTAGTATTCCTCATATCAGAGCGCGCCCGGTCGTTTATGACAATCAAGTCATTGCGATTAGTCATGGAGGTCGTATGACAGCTATTGATCTTAAATCAGGTGTGCGCCAATGGCAAAAAGAGGTAGGCGGCGTTAGAACCCCTGCCGTTAGTGGAGATTGGGTCTTTATTTTAATTGAGCAGGGTGATGTTATTTGTCTTCATCGTCAAACAGGACATGTTCGCTGGGCTGCAGCTTTGCCTAAACTTACAAAAGAAGATAAAAAGGCTATCTACTGGGCAGGCCCTGTGATTGTTGGGGCAGAACTGGTTTTCTGTGGAACAAATGGGGAGGTTCAGTTCTTATCCACAAAGGATGGAAAACCCACAAAAACATTAGAATTTGATGGCGAGAGTATTTTCTCTCCGGTTGTTGCAGACAAAACCCTCTATGTGTTGACAGATCAGGCACAATTAAATGCATGGAGATAATAAGGATTTGCCGCTTGTGGCGCTGGTTGGGCGCCCCAATGTTGGAAAATCGACTCTTTTTAATCGGCTCGTTGGAAGGCGCATAGCTCTTGTTCATAATCAACCTGGCGTCACGCGTGACAGAAAAGAAGCTGTTGCTGACTTTATAGGCTTGACCTTCAGAGTAATCGATACCCCCGGTCTTATGGACCCAAGCGCAAAAGAAGTTTCCAAAGAACTATCTGAGGGAATGAGACAGCAAACCTTATCAGCCATTAAGGCAGCCAAAGTTGTTTTGTTTGTAATCGATGGCATTGAAGGGTGCACGCCCTATGACCTTGAGCTTTCAAGATTCCTCAGGCAACAAAACAAACCTATTATCGTTTTAGTCAATAAATCAGAAGGAAAGCATAGCGTTCAAGGGATTGCCGATGCAGCTTCTTTAGGTCTTGGTGAACCTATTTCTGTATCAGCTGAGCATGGGCTTGGAATGTCGGACTTAGAGTTTGTATTAAGACCCTTTATTGATACCTCTGAAATTGCCGAAGAATGTGAAGAAGAAGACGAGAGTGAAGAGGAGAGAGAAAAGCGTCCCTTAAATTTAGCGATTATGGGACGCCCCAATGTTGGAAAATCGACTCTTGTTAATACTTTGTTAGGCGAAAAGCGCCAGTTAACGGCTGATATGCCAGGTGTGACGCGTGACGCGATTGCTCTTTCTTGGGAATTTGAAGGCAGATCCATTCAGCTTGTTGATACAGCAGGCATCAGACGACAAAGCCGTGTGCAAGAGGCGGTTGAACGCTTAGCTGTTATGGATGCGCAAAGGACTCTGAGGTTTGCGGACGTGGTGGTTCTTGTCATTGATGGCTCTATTCCTGAACGTGAGTTGATTGAAAAGCAAGATTTAGTTTTGGCTGCAGAGGTGATTGAAGAAGGACGTGCTTTGATCTTAGCTATTAATAAATGGGACATGGTTCAGAAAAAAGAGCAGCTTTTAAAGCATTTGAGAGAGCAGCTTGATGTTCATTTCGCTCAAGCCAAAGGGATTGCTGTTATTCCAATTTCAGCCTTAAAGGATCAGAATATTGAGCCTTTGATGAAAGCTGTTTTCAAGGTTGAAAAGGCATGGAACAGGCGTTTGCCAACAGCTGAACTGAATAGATGGTTGCAATTTAAAGTCGACAATCATCCAGCGCCGATTGTAGCGGGTAAACGCATTCGCCCAAAATATATGACGCAAATTAAGTCTCGTCCGCCTACATTTATGGTTTTCACAACCAAAGCTGGCGATATGCCCGATTCTTATAAGCGTTATCTAATCAACGGCCTTAGGGAAGATTTTGATATGCCAGGCATTCCCATCCGCGTCAATTTCAAGAGTAGTAAGAATCCCTTCGCGGATGATTAGGAGATAGGCGCCGCGTTAAGGCTAGTATATTAGCCTGGCATTTTTCAACATGAAAGATATATTCATTTGATGAGAGTTAACCAATTGGAACGCAATGTAGGGAAAATTTATTGAGCGACATTCGATCCTCTAATTTACGCAAACCATGTGTTTTTGTGTTAGCTTTCTCGTGCGGTTATTTCGCAAATTTTTTGATTTCAGGCGATCATATGTTTTTTGATTTTTCAAACAAAGAGATATGTAGTGCATACATACAAGGAATATCCACGCTGTTTGCTGGAACCCTTGCATTCATTGCTGGTTGTTTGGCATACAGGGCAGCCACTCGAGAAACTAGGCGACAAGAACAACAAGACAAATCAAAACGCCAAGCTTTTCGAGAGATGATGCTTTTGTTGGTTGAAGATTGTATAAAGAATCTCCATCTAATTAGTTTTAGCTTGTTCTCAGAAACAATTAAACCAGAGCTCTGGAAAGACCATTCTTTATTAAAAACAGAAGAAATCAAAGACGTTTATCAAGTCTGTGGTTTATTACGAAAAATTCGAAATGATAATGCAAGCTGTTCTTCCGGTAATTTATTTGAGCAAAATCAAAGCGCTTTATTATCAGAAGATATTCCATCCAAACAAAATGACCAAGAGCTTGATGACTTACGTAAAACTCTTGATAGGTTAAGAAAAAGCTTAAAAGAACCTTATCTTTAATTTTATTGATACCTCCCAATTACTGTTATCATGGCAAAGATCTTGAAAGAGGTCTGCTGACATTTTTTCCTGGATTGCCACATCGCTGCGCGATTCGCAATGACGATTGGGATTGTGTTTGAGTTGTATCGCCAATTTCCAGAAGCAAAGAGTCACGGATTCGTTCATATCTTTAAATCGTTATTGTAAAGGGGAAAAAATCTAGTCTTATAAACTTTTTTATCGATCAAAAGCATTTTACTCAAATCTTAAATAAAGTCTGTCTTTATCATTTTAGAAATGGGGGGTATCTAAATGCTTAAACCGAGAAGAGTTGGATGTTTTCGTTTTCTATGTTGGAGTCTTTCTTATTTGGCGAAAACAAAGACGTCATCGCGAGCGAAGCGTGGCGATCTAGGTAATTTAAATTTAATTAAATATAAAGCTCTTTTATCAGCCATTTTTCTTTTTCATATTAATATTCTTCACGCCCAAACTCATCCTGTTAATAAACTTTTACTGGAAACTTATGGCACCCATGACCTAGCAGAAAAGCCAGCTTTTCAGGGAGGATATATTAATTTTGGGTATTGGAAGAATATACCTTTGGGGAAAACGATCACTACAGAAGAAAGGATTAAAGCTTCACAAGATCTTTATCAGCTTGTTTTTGACCATCTCAATATCCAAAAAGAAGATAGCATTGTAGAGGTTGGATGTGGAAGAGGAAATGGATGTGTCGAAGTTGCTGAAAAATATCATCCTGTTTCTATTACAGGGGTTGATATTATTCCTCAGCAAACAAACAGAGCAAAGAGGATTCATAAAAAATTTATAAAAAGGCATGCTTCTTCACTGTCGTTTCAAACGGGCTCTTCAAGTTCTCTACCTTTTTCCGATAACAGTCAAACAAAGATTTTTTCTATAGAAGCAGCTCAATGTTTTCCATCTATGAAAGGTTTTGCAGAGGAAGCATGGAGAGTGCTTCAGCCAGGGGGACGTTTGGTTGTAACAGCCCACTTTGCAACGAATGAAGCAGGTTATCAAGCTTTACGAGAGCTGATTCCGACCGTTGATCAGGGCGTTGATCTATTAATTCCAATCGAACAAGTTCGAAGCGCCTTTCAGGAAGTTGGATTTAAAGAGGTGAGCTTTCAATCGATAGGTGAGGATGTGTTTGAGGGGCTGCAAAAATGGAGATTGAATGTTCAGGATGTTAAGTGGGCTGAGAATTACTTTGTTTCATATAAAAAAGGCTTTTTAGATTATTACCTAATTGTTCTCGAAAAATAAAATTATAGTTTGCAAAAAAAATAAAAATCCCTATATTAGCTATACATTTTATATAAATATTGATTTAAGCCATGTCACTTAATTTATTGCAAAAACTCTATGAAAAAATGGATGAGAAAACACGAAACTCCGAACAACAATTTGTTCCTTACGGTATATTAGGATTTTTAGGTTTTTGTGGATTTTATTTTTTCAATACGCACTATATTGGTGAGAGCGGCTATGAAAATATAACAATAAGAACAATCGCAGGTACCTTGGCTTTTTTGTTAATTTTTAAAAAATATTGGCCCGCAAAACTAAAAAAATGGATGCCTCTATATTGGAATTTTACATTATGTTTTAACACTCCATTTTTCTTCACTTTTATGTTTTTAAAAAACTCGGGAGAAGTAATGTGGCTTACGCATAGTTTGTCGGCTTTAATAATTTTTCTTCTTCTGACAGATTGGGTCAGCTGTTTAACTCTTTTATGTTTGGGAATCGCAACTGGGTCTTTGGCTTATTTAATAACGACGCCTTATCCCCATTTACCTGATAATCTATCCACATTTTTAATTATTTATGTTGCTATGGTAGGTCATGCTTTATTTGCCTCCCACAGAAACTCCGTAGCCCACAAGGAACGAATCAATACGATGCGAACCCTTGCTGGCGCGATGGCGCATGAGCTGAGGACGCCGCTTGGGGGGATATCGTTGATTGCGCAAGTTTTAAAAATGCATATACCAGCCTTGGTGACGGGTTATAAGCAAGCTAAGAAAATTAATCCAGATCTAGACGATGCTGATACTGAATATGTGGAAAAAGCATCCGATGAGATAACCCTTACAACCCGCAATGCCTTTAATGTGATTGATATTTTATTGATGAATGTAAAGGGGGCATCGAACGATGCACCTAAAGAAACCTGCAGCATGAAATCAACTGTTGAAAATGCCCTCAATGCCTATCCCTTAACAAAGGATGAAGAAGCCGTTATTACCTGCAACCTTAAAGATGATTTTACCTTTCAGGGAAATGAATTGTTTATGCGGCATGTGATTTTTAATCTTTTGAAAAATGCCCTTTATTATGTAAAGGCTGCCAATAAAGGCGGGATCTTTATAACATCTCAGACAACCCATAAAGAAAACATCCTGATTTTTAAGGACACAGGAAAAGGTATGCCATCGTCCATGGTGCCGCATGTCTTTGATCGGTTTTATACAAAAACGCAGCATGGGACTGGTATTGGGCTTGCCTTTTGTAAATCAGTTATGGAAAGCATAGGCGGTAAAATATCCTGCAAAGCGGAGGAGGGTGAACATACAACCTTTATACTTAGCTTTCCAAAGAATTGACACCTTTAAGAATGACCGCTCTTAATCTCTTTAATATCCCACTCAAGCATTTTTCTATTAAATGTAAAGGTTTTGGGGCTGTCAAATTTGGAATCATATTTTAAAATCAAAAAGCGTTCTTGGCGATCAGCTGAAACAGTGTCCCCGAAAGTTTGTTGACCTAAAAAGTCAATGAATCGAATAGAAAACATTTTCTTTGTTAATAATTCAGGAATTAATTTTTCAAGATCAGTCAAATTCTGAATCGGTTTTCCATTAATCTGAATAATTTTTATAGGGCGCCCGCTAATCCCCCCAAAGAAATTTGATTTAAATAGTTCTTTAAATGGTGAGGTAATATCAGCAGAAGAAATGAAAACGCCAGGACCTTTGTCGCCTGTCATCAATCTGATTTTCTCATTATAATCAAACCAAGTTGCTCCGCCAAATTGTATAAATTCTTCGGCTCCTTTGTTGGTGAGGGTATAGGGTTTTACGTCGATTGAGACAAGTTTTCCTTCTCTATAGACCTCAATAGAAATAGACTTGTTTGACACTGAGTCAATCAATTCATCAAATTTTGCAAGCTCTGGCCCAATCAGTTCTTTTTGAACTTTCCAGATAACATCTCCTGCCATGAATTGATTATTGGCTGGTGATTCAACAAGCCTGGTATCGACAACAAGAATTTTATTATGGGCTAACGGAAATGCCTTGTTGTATTCATCTTGGGCTGCAGTTGGCAGGTTTCCAACGTTAACAGCGTCTTTCAAATCATCATAACGTAAGACTAGCCCTAAGCTCTGACGATTTGGCAGCTCTCCTTTATTCAGGCTTTGAAGAGCACGAGCCACATAACTGATCGGAAGGGCGGCTCCTGATACAAGTTTTCCTCCATAAATGATACCAACGACTTTGCCATCTTCATCAAACACAGGCGAACCACTAGCGCCGCCTACAGTGAGTCCTGAAAATCTAAAAGATTGCTCTGAAAATGCACCTAAGCTTTCGTAAACGTTAAAAACAGTTCCTTTATAAGTGGAAAACTCATCCCCTGCAGAATTGCCCATTGAATAAATGGTGTCATTCACTTTAATAGGGGTTTTGCTAAATTCTAAAGCTATGCTGGATTTCGGAAAATCTTTTGGATCAATTGTTAAAAAGGCAAAATCTAACAAAGGGTCAGCAAAATTTAACTTTGCAGTGGTTGTTGTCCCATCTGAAAATTTAACCTCATATGTACAGACAGCCATATCACCTGTAACATGGTGATTGGTTGCAATTAAGCCTTTTTCTAGGTTGACGATGAATCCAGTCCCTGACCATGCTTTTCCATTGAGATCATTTTGTGTGGATGCATATGATTTTACTTTTATGATCACAATCCCTTTTCTAACTTGATCAAGGACCTTTTTCTTGGCCAGTTCTTTAACAGGGCTATCTGCTACTGAGTTTGAAAGAGAAGGATCGATTGCAGCGGCAGGGCTGGTGCTTTTTTCTTCAGTATTGCTTTTCTTCTCAAGTACAATTTTATATAGCGCATAAAACCACGGGGCTAGCCCCGTGGATGTAGCGCCCCCCGCATTTTCTTGCTACATTAAAA